>NZ_CP009687.1:2400753-2700847 GCF_001042715.1 Clostridium aceticum
CGTTTTTTCAATTACCCTCAAAAAACGTTTCAGTTCACCCTTTGCCTTTGCTTCACTAAGTTGGTTCACCAGCGATGCGGTGCGGAAGAACTTCACTCTCTTGCCACTGCTGCAGGCTGCTACACCAATTGCAGTTGCAAGATGCGACTTACCTGTGCCCACAGGTCCATAAAGAATCAGATTCTCTTTCTTATCAATAAAACTTGCTGTTTTTAACTGCTCAATGTCAAGTGCTGGTGGTATTTGAACTTGACTGAAACTATACCCTTCAAAGGTCTTTATCACGTCAAAACCAGCAGCCCTCAGATTCCTGTTCTTTCGTGTCAGCTCTCGATTCTCCAACTCAAGTTTTAATAGTTGTGCTAGAAAGTCTGCATAATCAGCAGCTTGAATCTTTTTGTAGTTGTCATAGAGGTTTTTTCCGAATCGAAGCTCTTTACAGTATTGCTTGATCAATGCATCTGAGCTCATGACTTAAAACCTCCCGAAACTATCAATTCATCATAGACGTTAATATCTGGAGTAAATCTGTTAAGTTCCGGAACTGTATCCGGAAGAGGTACATCCATTACCGGTAAACTTCCGGAATTTATCCGGCAATAGGTAACCCATAGGCTATCTGCATCTCTAGCACCACATCTGATGCCTTCTTCAATAGCTGCTACTGCCGTAGCCATATCAGTATCTGCCGTCATACGAGCAAATATCTTTAGGGTTTGTTTTTTGCATTCATAATCACAGTCTTCTAGGAATTGCTTCAATGTCAGGGGAAGCTGTTGAAAAAGGCCGGTGTACTTTAATGCTGTAGGTCTCTTGGCCATGAGTTCAAGGTAAGGAAGCCAGATCATTGATTCTTTCTCCTGTCCATATAGTCTCTTGTGTTTGACAATCAGGCTGCAGTCACTATCCAAAACCTCAACATCATGGGCTCCTGCCTTGATCATCACTTGCCTACCAGCAACACTGGGAGAAGATGAATATATTCTCGTATCAAATCTAACTTTGCCGTAGTTATCTGCCTTTACGAATTCATGCAAATATACTTCAAAGGGGATTTCCTGAAGTTTTAGAAATTCTTTTTTATCTTCCTCAAACAGATCCCTAATTAAACCGATACCCTTGTAGTGCTGCCTTTGCATATCTTGGTCACAACGATTAAGAAGTTGTTTGTTGTACTCTCTTAAGTCCTTAAATTCCGGAAGTGGTACAAAGAGATTCCGACGATGGTAGCCTACCTTGTTTTCTACTGAACCCTTCTCATTCCCACTGTTAGGATTGCAAAAGTTACTTTTAAAGCCATAGTGCAGCATGAACCTTAGGAAACCTTTGGTTAGGTCTCGCTCACCATAATCTTTGATTTTCTTAACAGCTGTAGACATATTGTCAAACCATATGGCAGTAGGAACACCGCCTATATGTTCAAATATCGCTTTTAGCCCCTCTAGTAGGCATTCTTGGTTCTCACTTTTGAATAGTTGTGTATGGCCCCCATTGCTATAGGGGTAGGATATGTTTAGGTAGTGCCCGTCATAGGTAGTTCCATTTTCAATAAACCTTGCTTCTCCAAAGTCCACCTGAGCTTCTCCTGGAGGATGATCTAGTGGGAGTGAGGCATTTTTATCAAATTTCAATTCCGCCTTAAGCTTTGCTACAAAACTTCTTACTGACCTTTCCGATGCATCAAATTCATCGGGATAGATCTCAAGGAGTCTGTCGTATACCCTTTTAGCAGTATGGCGCTGCTTATGAGGTGCCCTTATGTCATCGGTTAACCACTTAATTACTAAGTCCCTATATGGCGAAAGTTTGCCAGATCTGATTTGTTTAGGCCGAATTTCTATGTTGAAGTTATCCTGCTCAACGTACTTTTTTACGGTTTCAAAGTCATGTCCTGTAATATTTGCTATTTTTCTTAAACTTTTCCCTTCAAATTTCTTCAAATATTTGATACGATATATTTGCTCCATTGTTAGCATCTCCTTATTCCCCTTTTCAGTTTGGTCACTAAAAAGGATAGTATTTTTTAGGGGTGCTTGCAATGGAGTTCTTCCATTTTTTGCAGGGATTTTTAACTTCCGCTGTGCTTGGTTTCTATTCTACCAAAAACAGCTAAAGGAGAGATTTTTGGATTTTTAGGACCAAGCGGAGCAGGAAAGAGTACCGTTCAAAATATTATGACGGGTCTTCTCCCACTACAAAAGGGAGATGTCCTATACGAAGGACAATCATTAAAAGAGGTTTCTCCAGACTTCTACAATCAGATTGGGGTATCCTTTGAACATCCTAATCTTTATAGCAAACTCACCGCCCAGGAAAATCTAGTGTTTTTTTCTGGTTTATTTGATACGCCTACCGAAGACCCTATTAAACTATTGGACATGGTGGGTTTAAGAGAGTCAGCTAGGAAAAAAGCCATTAACTTCTCTAAAGGGATGAAACAACGATTGGTCTTTGCAAGGGCATTATTAAATAATCCTAAGATTCTTTTTCTTGATGAACCTACTTCAGGCCTTGATCCTACAACAGCTAATAAAATAAAGGGAATTATCTATCAAAAGAAAAAAGAAGGGTGTACTATTTTTCTGACCACACACAATATGATGGCAGCTGATGAACTCTGTGATCGAATAGCTTTTCTATATAATGGTAAAATCGTAGCAATGGATTCTCCTAGAGCGTTAAAGTTACAATATGGAAAGAAAGCTGTTCAGGTGGAATACCGAGACAATAAAGAAATAAAATCAAAACTTTTTTTCCTTAATAATAAAGATGAACTAAAAGCATTTAATGAAATTGTTAGTAGTCAAAATGTAGAGACCATACACACACAAGAAGCTACACTAGAACAAATATTTATAAAACTCACGGGAAGGGGATTAGAATGATGGGCAATAAAATATCTACACTAGTAAGGCAAAATCTCATTCTTAGTCTGCGTAATTCTCTCGTATGGGTTATTTTAATTACGATGATAATCATTATACTCTTCGTAAATTTTTTAATTCCTGAAAATTATGGCACAACAGGAGAAAACTATTATCTTGACCTTACTGAAAGACAAACTATAGAAAGGAGCTTACAAGAAATAGGTATTCCCTCCTCTGCCTTCGCATCCAGCCTAGAAACGTTGGAAGATTTGGTTCAGGAAAAACGCAATGCGGTAGGAATCGTATTTCAAGGTGAAATAGAAAATCCTGTAATTGAAATATTGCATAGTTTCCCCATTAACACAGAGCAATTGCATATCATTCAGGCTAATGTTAATAAATTAGTAGGTACAATCAATGGAACCTGGGAGACTAATTACAATCTTGATTTTTTAAGGCCTCAGTCTTCTCCTGTTCCTAGAAATTTAACCGCAGTTCCTGTTTTATTGGTATTTGAAGTCCTTGTTCTGGGATTTTTACTAGTAGCAGTATTTCTATTTCAAGAAAAAAGTGATAACGTTATTAGAGCTTACCGCATTACTCCTGGAGGAACCCATTTATATATACTCTCTAAGGTAACTGCTTTTCTCATCCTGGGCTTTATCTATGCTTTTGCTATTGTAGTATTTACTTTTGGAATGAACTTTAGCTTATTAGATTTTGTATTACTCACCCTTTTAGGATTTGTGCTATATACATTACTTGGTTTAATTGTGGCAGTATTTTTTGAAGATATCTCCGGCTGGTTTGTAATAGGAATAGTTGTTCTTACCTTAAACATGGCTCCTGCACTTTCTCACCAATTTCCTAGCTTTACACCCGGCTTCATGGCATGGATTCCATCCTATCATATCATTTTTGGTTACCATGAGATCCTGTTCTCCACAGATAAAAATCTTAGCTCTTTGTATACCCTTCTTTTCATACAAAACCTTGTGGCTTATATCTTATGTTATTTCTTAGTGGAGAAAAAGCTAATGAAGGAGGTCAGATAGTGAAGAAAATTATTAGTATTATTAAAAAAGATTTTATTCTATCACTTAGGGATAATATTGTTGTCTACATTATGGTGGCACCACTTTTACTAGCTCTGGCCCTTCGCATGTTTTTGCCATCAGTAGAGGAAATCAAATTAAATTTTGTTATTGAAGAAAATGCAGCTGCCTTTTATCTAGAAACATTACAACAATACGGGGATGTAGAGGTGCTTCCCCATGCTGAGGCGGTCAAAGAAAGAGTAGGCCAAACCGATGCTATTCCAGGAATCATTGAATAATTTGATACGATAGAGCCACCATTCCGATTTTTGAGAGCCACTATGTTCATAAAATAGGGCCACCCTGGTACTCTGTGAGCCACTTGGTAAAATATCTCTGTATAATGAATTTATGCACTGTTTTACAGTGTAAATAAATTCAAGGGAGGTCATATTATGACCAAGTACCGTGAAATCCTTCGGCTTCATAGCCAAGGTATCAGTCAACGAGGCATTGCAGCAAGCTGCCAATGTTCTCGCAATACCGTATCTGCCGTCATCAAACGTGCAGATGAATGCGGTATATCATGGCCCTTTCAGAAAGATATGTCTGATGGCCAGCTCCAGGAATTGATGTTTCCTGAAAAAGCCTTGCCTACATCAAGAAAAATACCAGATTGTGAGTACATCCACAAAGAAATGGCTAAGAGTGGTGTCACCTTAAGTCTTTTATGGAATGAGTACTGTGAAGAATGTAGGCTGATTGGCGAAATTCCACTGATGTATAGTCAATTCTGTAGGTATTATCATAGGTATGCCAATACCAAGAAAGCTACTATGTATATCCATCGTAAGCCTGGGGAACAAATGGAGGTAGATTGGGCTGGACAAACAGCTGAGATCGTTGACCGTAATACAGGAGATGTGCTGGTCGCATATGTCTTCGTAGCAGTCTTATCCTGCAGCCAATATGCTTATGTAGAGGCATTTCTATCCCAGAATCAAGAAAATTGGATAGCAGCCCATGTAAATGCCTATAAATTTTTTGGTGGAATAACAAGAATCCTTGTCCCTGACAATCTAAAAACAGGGGTAGACAGAATATCTTGGTACACACCAACCATTAACAAAACCTATCATGAAATGGCAGAGCATTACGGTACTGCTGTTATCCCTGCCCGTGTTCGTAAACCTAAAGACAAACCCAATGTTGAAGGGGCAGTAGGTATCATATCTACATGGATCATTGCTGCCATAAGAAAACAGCAGTTTTTTTCCTTAAGGGAGCTAAATACAGCAATCCATGAGAAGCTTTCAGAATTTAATAGGAAACCCTTTCAGAAAAAACCAGGTAGCAGACTTAGCGTGTTTCTTGAAGAAGAGAAACACGCCCTCATGCCACTGCCTGCCACCCCATACGAGCTAGCCCTTTGGAAAACAGCCACCGTACAATTCAATTATCACATATCAGTAGAAAAAATGCACTACTCCGTTCCCTATGAATATATCAAGCATAAAGTAGATGTCCGTATGACTAGAACTGTAATAGAAGTCTTTTTTAATAACCATCGCATTGCCTCCCATATAAGGAAGCATGGTAGAGTAGGACAATATAGTACCATAGTAGAACACATGCCTGAAGACCATAAAAGCTATACTACTTGGAACGCCGAAAGGTTCATTTCTTGGGCTACTGGTATCGGTCCTAATACAGCTATAGCCATTAAATCCATATTATCAGCCCATAAAATACAACAACAGGGCTATAAATCCTGCATGGGGCTTTTAAAGCTAGTAGATAAATATTCAGTCCTTCGCTTGGAAGAAGCCTGCAAGAAAGCCCTTTCCTATACACCCCAGCCTAGCTATAAAAGCATTCAAACCATACTGAAAACTGGTCAAGATAAACTTTTCAAAGAAGCAGATCCTGCACCAACTACTAAAGAAAACACTGCGAACTTTGGATTTACCAGAGGTGCAGGTTACTATGGAGGTAATGAATAATGGTGAATGAAACAACAATATCTAAACTACATGAAATGCGTTTAACGGCTATGGCTGACTCCTTCAGGGAACAACTACAAAGTAGTTCTTTCCAAGAACTAAACTTTGAAGAACGTTTTGGTCTTATGGTGGACATAGAGTGGTCAAGAAGAAAAAGCAATAAATTAATAAAACTTATCAAAAAGGCAGATTTTAGGTACAGCAACGCTTGTGTTGAAGATATCGAGTATCACAGTGACAGAAAGCTTGATAAGGGCCAAATCGCTCGTTTGGCTACCTGTAATTACATACAAGAAAAACATAACATCATTATCCTGGGTGCATCGGGTAATGGAAAATCCTACATTGGTTGTGCTTTAGGGGTAGCTGCCTGTCGTAACTACTACACTGTTAAATATGTTCGTCTCCCAGATTTACTTGATGAATTAACTATTGCTAGGGGAGAAGGGATATTTAAAAAGGTCATGAAACAGTATAAAAGCGTAAGTCTTCTAATCCTTGATGAATGGCTATTAGTACCTCTAAAAGGAGTAGAAGCCCGTGATCTATTAGAAATCATTGAAGCAAGGCATCAAAACGGCTCAACTATCTTTTGTTCACAATTTGCTCCTGGTGGTTGGCATGAAAAGATAGGAGAAGATACTCTTGCAGATGCTATCCTAGATAGGATCGTCCATGATTCCTATACCATCCACATTGATGGAAAGGTCTCTATGAGAGAACGCAATGGATTACAGCAGGACAAATAGTAAATAAACCTAGGGGAGCCATCATTATCAAAAGATGGTGGCTCTCTCATGAACATAGTGGCTCTATTTGATGCACAGGGTGGCTCTAAAAAAGTACACTGATGGCTCTAATTCATCATAATATTCAATCATTTTAAAGCATAATAATCCTATAGTAATTTTCGAGGGAAATGAACCTCCATCTATATTGTATAGTTATGAACCTATACTAGAAACTATTTTAAATGAAAATCCTAAATTTCAAATGACAAGCAGACAAATTGGAGATAAACAACCTATACTATACGGGATTATGTCGATGGTTATTGTGATGTTAGCTATTTTCTTTGGTGGAACTGTATCTGGATTTAACATTGTAGCGGAGAAAGATACAAAGACCATTCGCTCTATGTCAGTATCACCATTGAAAATGAGTGGATTTGTTGCAGCAAGAGGGGTTGTTGCTATTTTAATAAGCATAATAATTGGATTACTAAGCTCCTTAATTTTGGCAGGAGTAACAGTAAACTACTATAAAATCCTTCTAATGCTTTTGGCATCTAGCTCTATGACAGTAATCATTGCACTGCTAATTGGTCGGATTGCTAACAATCAAATTAGTTCCATTGCAACTATTAAAGTTATTATGCCTGTTTTCATTGCACTTCCTTTAGTCTCTTTATTTATTCCAAAATCATGGCAATTGCTTCTTTATCCCCTGCCTAATTATTGGGCTTTTATGTCTCTATATCATATTTTTCTAGGAGAAGGATCTTCAACATGGTTTTTTGCATCCATTTCCGCCTTATTCTTAACAGGAACCATATATTTACTTGTATTATCTAAAACATTTAAAAATCATTTTAGCTTGCGATAGAAAGATATTTAAAACAGGGTATGATTTCTTAAATCAATAAGAAATCATACCTCTATTTTATTTATGCTGAATCTATCATACTCTGTGTATAAAACTTTCAGGGCTTTATATATATAATTCTAATCTTTATTTCGATCGGTCCTTGTTGTTAATCGCTGCCTGGGCGGTGGCTATCATAATAGACTAATCACCACTTTTCACTATTATGGAACACTTTTATTATCGTAAACACATATCCCAAAGAATCAAAATTCAAATACCAATTCCATATGATGCAGAAAAAGTTTCTACATTTATCAGTGCTATCAATCTCTAATCATAATCTTTTTCATCAAATATTAGGGCCTGATTTTTATGAACTAAGTTTCCTTTGATATTTAAAAAATGATACTTATCTTCTTTCCAAGACTGTGGTTCTAATGCCCAGAATTTACAGTAAATTAAAATATTTTTTCCTACTTGATTCCTAATCATGTTATCCATTTTTTTATTTTGCACTTTTATTTCTATTACCGGTATTTTATAAGCCCCTTTTTCATTCATAGGTTTCGGAGGTTCAAGTTTTATAGAATAAAAGTCATATTCAGGTTTTGGTTCCGTTATACTTCTTATTTTTCCAGCTATGCAGATTGGATGTTGAGGGCTTTTATTTTTTACATATGAGTAGCAATCCCCGTATTCGTCAATTTCATAATGAAAATTATTCCAAGTAATTTTTTGTTTTTTCTTTAGAGTGCTATTATAAAATTCTAGAGTTACTTTGGAACTAATATCCTCATTTTCTTCTAAAGCATTCCTTAATTCCATTATCTTTTCATAGTTGCTAAATAAGAATCTAGCTTGTCTTCGTTTTTCACATATTCTTTTTCTTTTGTTTTTGAATTAGGATTATCTTCTTTTAGGCCGTCTTTTTTAATTCCTACTTTTTCAATTTGTCGTAAACTGTCCAAGATCAAATGAAGTCTACAATTAAATTTACCTGATTTTAAATTCTCTAATATTTTATCGCTAGAGTCTTTTGCCATTATTGTCAAATAACCTGCTGTATTATACTTACATTCTAATGAATGATCATTATCCTTACTTTTTAATCTAAAATAAGGATCAATATAGTAAGTCTTCTCATTAATTTCTTTCATGTATCCTTTTACATATGTTAACTCCACATTACATATATGACATGTTAGATTACCTCTCATATCTTCAGAGGCCTCTTCTATTTTAATTTCTTTTTTGTTAAACAACGCTTTTCTTAACTTTCTTCCCATACTTTTTCCCCCAACTATATATAGTAGGTATATAAAATCTAATATTGTATATACTATTTAGCCTCAATACTAAATACAGTAGTGTTATAAAATCTAATTTATAATTTTGTTTATTCCATTAATCTATCTTTTTTATTTCTAATTTTACATTAATTCCTTCTGTTCCTACATTAGTTATTGTGACTTAATAGCCACCGATGTCATCGCTATCATAAAAAATGCCCCATAATATTACTTCATAAGAAGTACTAAATTTATTCCAGTTCAGTTTTTCGCTATTAATAGTAATCATATAAGCGCCTTAATATTTTCTTAAATGTTAGCATCTGCATCTTAACCTCGTCCCCTTAATTACGGCACACCCTATATCTATTAAGTATCTTGTAATGCTCCACAATCAACAGTTCTGACTCCTCTGCAGGTTGGCCATTCCCAATTATTATGTGTTCCTTTGCCTCTACATAATGGGCATATTTCTTACTTATAATCTGATAAATCTATATCTTCTAATGCTCCACGATCTACAGTTCCTACTCCTCTGCAGATTGGACATTCCCAATTATTATGTATTCCTTTACCCTTACATAATGGGCATTCTTCTTGCTTATAATCTGATAAGTCTATATCTTCTAATGCTCCACGATCTACAGTTCCTACTCCTCTGCAGATTGGACATTCCCAATTATTATGTGTTCCTTTACCCTTACATAATGGGCATTCTTCTTGCTTATAATCTGATAAGTCTATATCTTCTAGTGCTCCATGATCTACAGTTCCTACCCCTATACAGATTGGACATTCCCAATTATTATGTGTTCCTTTGCCCTTACATAATAGGCATTCTTCTTGCCTATAATCTGATAAGTCTATATCTTCTAGTGCTCCATGATCTACAGTTCCTACCCCTATACAGATTGGACATTCCCAATTATTATGTGTTCCTTTGCCCTTACATAATGGGCATTCTTCTTGCTTATAATCTGATAAGTCTATATCTTCTAGTGCTCCACGATCTACAGTTCCTACTCCTCTGCAGATTGGACATTCCCAACTATTATGCGTTCCACTTCCTTTACATAATGGACATAGCGTTTCATTTGATTCAATGAGATACTCTTCTGTTTCTTGAATAATTTCCTCTTCTAAATTTTCATGCTCTTTCAATACCTTTTTAATTCTATCTTTTAGATTATTATATTTTTTTACATCTCTATATTTGGGTAGGTTATTATTCATTTCACTTGAATCAATGTTGACAGCTTCTCTAATTTCTTTAAGTATATTGTCATTTAACTCATTATATATATGAGCTGATGAACATTTCTTGTTCTCCTTGATTCTTTTTAATTCTATAGTCAACGCAATTATACTATTTATTAAATCTGATTCTGCTTTCCAAATAATTACTCTATTTTTTAATATTGCATCTTTTATTTCTCTTATTTCTTTTAAAGTGTAAAAGTGCTTATTATCATACTTGGTATGACAATTTGGACATAAATATATTAAGTTATGTGGATGATTATTTTTACTATTATGAACTGGGTCAATATGTGCAAATTCTCCCAAATCAGAACCACAAATTGCACATACGCCTCTACTCTCACCTTTAATTTCTCTTTGTATCCCAGCAGGAATTGCTGGCCTTACTCCTTCTTTACTTGGCCAAGCTTGTGACAAAAAATCATTAAATTCATCTAACTCACCTCTAGTATAAAATAATATACCATCTTCAGTCTTAGATATTCTTAACTTTCTATTATCATTATACTTAGGCGCATAGTTTGCAAACCATTCGAGCAATTTAGGAGACATTTTCATATAAATCGCTGCTTCTAATGCATTCATATCCATTATAACTATCCTACCTTTACAAATAAAATAAGCTTTCTTTTTCCATATTAACCCATATTGTTTTCTTCTGATATGATAAAAGATTAATTTTTCATGACGACATTAGTATACTAAAATGATCATAGGGTACGGGTACTGCTTTAAATCTATGTAATAAATTCTATATTTTTGTCTAAAATCCTGCATTTACCATAAATTTATGGTTTTAAATAATAAAATAAGGTACTGTCCCAAAATTATCGAGGACAATACCCTTTCTTTATTTTTACACTCAAACTATGAAATCTATGGCGTATAAGGTATCTAGTGTTCGACTTGCTTTATTCTGTCTTTGCTTAGTTGACTCTAGTTTATTTATCAATGCATGTGCCTCTGTTATCAAATAAATCACTCTATTTATTAATTCTATCGAATCTGAGAATAATACTTAATTAAATCTACATTATCACACAGCTGCGCCTAAACGTATAACAGAGTTAGCTATTCTTTTTTCTTTACCATCCGGTGTCGTATAAAACCTTTGATCTATTCCATAAAGCAGAAGTGTTAAATCATTTTCAGTTTCTATTTTAAAAGTATTATCATCTGCAACCAGCTGAGGACAATACTCCTTAACAGTATCGAACACCGTATTTTTCTGTTCATCATCAAAGTTATTCAAGGTTGCCATTGCTAATGCAATTCTCTTACGATTAGCTTGTTTTACATCATTAGCAGAAAAGTTATTTTCTAACCTAATAAAATCCTTAGCTAAAAAAGTCTCCGTTTCTGCTGTAGTTGCCTCTCTAAAAAGTTGGTCTATACCTTTAAATATCCCAGTTATGGCAGACAGCTTCTTAAAATATAAAGTATCATCTTCTTTTACATATATTGCATCTGCTGTGTCATTAACTACAATATTTTTGCTGTTTGCATTGTATCTAAATTGATCCCCAATAGTAATTACCTTTTTTTCAAGTAATTGTGTCTTTGTAATCCGTTGAAAGTAAAACACATTGGCATTCTCACAAGTACAAATATAGTCAATATTTGATATTTGATTTACTTCTAGCTGTTCATAAGCAACTGAATCTGTATAGTCAGCTAAAAACTGTAAAAAGAATGGTTTCTGAGAAAACTCACTAATTGAAAACCACTCTCCTTCATCAAGAATAGTTCCAGGATCATATACTATATTATTAGCCAAGTCATTTGGTAAAGTATATAAAGTTACATTTGACAATACTTTTTTAAGCTTGGAACTCTCACTGCCTTTTCTTAATCGTAATTTAGCTATTACATGATTCATCATTATCCTCCTTAGCTCTTTCAACATCTATAAAAGTAAAATTATTTATTCTTCTTAGCATAGGAAAAACCAGTTCCTTTGTTGTTTTTATTTCCTTTCTGCTAATTAAAAAAATTTTCATATTATCGGCTGTGGTTATATTATAAAACTGATACCTAAAAACCAAAAAAATTGGGTTAAAATACATTGCTTGAGAACAAAATGTAAAAATAAATAGTATACCGTATATAAACCAAAGTGTTTCAGTTGTCGGGACGCTCAATGAAACAAAAAAGTATCCTAAATAACTAGGCAAAAATGAATTATTTGCTTGTTCAATATTTAGTGGTGGTTTTTCTATACTGTCATAACTTAAAAATTTTTTCAAAATTATACTAATCCCTGTAGTTGCTACAGGAACCAAAATAAACCCTATGTATGAAACCCATCTAGGGAACCTATCTAAACAATTAAAATAGTACCTTTCTTTTATAGAGAATACGACTAATATTAGTGAAGTAGCATTGAAAGTCAAAAGAAGTTTATAAACACATTGAATAGTCCTTGTAATAATAATTACCACCTCCTACATACAACGTTCTTATATTAATAACATCAACTATCTGCGGTAAGATTATATATCAACCATTCTAATTCATTACGTGCGTTTAAAATAATTTCATCATAGCTCATTAGCCTTAAATTATTTTGTGTATTCAGTGGTGAAATAGTAGGAGTGATGTTTTTTCCAACAACTATTATTTCAATAAATTTATTTGGAAATTTAGTTAATAGATCATCTCTATATGCAACGGCTTGCGCTTCATGAGTTCTATCAAGTACAATTGAAGGACGCTTAAACTCGATTAATAGAAATTTATTACTATGATCACAATTTAAAAGTAGATCTGGCCTTTTGTTTGCTCGATCTCCAGAAAATTTTTCACCTAAATATTTTTCTATAATATGATTAGTCGTCTGATTTGAAGACATCATCGAATAGGAGGCTCCAAATACCCACATATTTTTTTCTAATGCTTTATGGATATCCTTTTCCAATGCATCTTGATTATCTGTAAGCATCTGCAACTTTTCTAAGAAGCTTAATCGGGCCGATGCCTGACTAACGATCATTGTAATGTCAAGTAATCCAAACTCTTTGAGTATATCCGCAAACATTTCAATATTTGTATCACTTGATTCTGCTAATTTTTCAACAATTTCATAGTAATCATTATTTTCCAATGCAGATATTGTAACATCAATTATGTTCTTAATTTGTTGTTTGCTATGCCTGCCATCTGATAAACCAGTTAAAACTCTATCAATCAACTTTAATGCCTTCTGCCGCTTATATTCGGGTAATTTTTCTAACTGTTTTTTTATCTCTCTTTCTAATTGTTTCTTGGTAGTTTTTATATAAAACTCAAAACTGTCATTAAGAGCAAACAAGAGTTTTTCTTTGACAAATTCATTCACTCTCTGATAGTCCAACGAACTTTCTAGGATGCCCCAACTGTTAGAGGTATACGCCGCTAGAAAATCTGCATTTACTTCACCATATACCTTTTTCAATAGCTTATCATGAATATAGTTTAAGTCCTCAATTCCCCAATAATGTGGTTTACCTATGATTTTTCCTGCAACTCTTAAAACTATTCCAGATCGCTTATTTTTGACTTCCTTATTAGCAATATTAAAGTTTAAGTTGATGAGTCCTTGCTTATCTGTAAATTTATAGTTTTTTCCGCCAATATCCTCAACTGTTAATGGTATCCCGTTTATAAAAATGTTAAAATCACTTTCTCGTCCGTATTCCAAAACCAACAATTGACGCAATTTTTCATCACTTGGAGTTAACGATAACATATCCAAATCATTAAGTAATATCTTTGTGCCATTTGGTAATAAAGTATCTTTAGTTATCATCATAACTATTTCTTTAGTTGTCATGTTTTCATGTTGATTCAAAAATTCATTTTTAATAATTTCAAATTGTATTTGTACACTATTTTGAACAGTAATGATACTCATTTTATCAGCAACTAAAAGTCCTGCAAATTTTCCAATTCCTTTTCTACCCTTTACTAAACGTTTTTTTACATCTGTGCGCTCACCTTTAATAGATACTCTGTCACGAGCGATCCTCATGTATTCATTAATAACAGCGGATTCACTCATACCATTTCCATCATCTTCAACCGAAATTATCTGTTTCCTTTTATTAATAGATTGAGGTAATGTTATAAATACGTTTGTTGCATCTGCATCCCATGCATTATCCACCAATTCTTTTAAAGCATGCTCGACTGATATATAGTTTTCACCTAGCAATTGTGTTAGTCTACCTTCTACAACAAAATTAGTTATTTTATTCATTATTACACCCCACAATCTCCTATATCTGAGGAATTTTTAAATTTTATCAACTATTTTTCTTATAATTTCCACATTTCACGGGCAATTCCTTCTGTTTCTACATTATTTTCATCGCGCAATTCGACAAATCTATGCCGTCTTATATTTGGAACCCATAGAGATATACAGTATTGTTTAGACGTAGCAGGTACCTACTAAATTCAAATCAATATCTTATTCAACAAGGTTCTTAAATACTTCTCACAATTTATCAACTTTTACCATAAAAATAGGGTGTTGTTTCTTAAGATTCCTAAGAAATAACACCCTTACTTTATTTTATGCTAAATTCATCAAACCCTTGATATGTAAAGTCTTTGGGATTTCAACTAACTGTTTCTAATCTTTATTTTGATTAGCCTTGTTATTAATGGCCGCCTGAATTACAACACACCCTGTTATTTTATACCAACGCTATAGAGAGCAATTATTTTTGGCTATACATCTAGATTCATGTGTATACGTCTCCAATTAAATCGGAGGACGTTGTCAATTAGTTTGAATGACGTGTTGATGCCTGGGCAGCTGCTAACAAAATAAACCAATCTTCACTTTTTACTATAGATGTGCGCCCCTAAATTTTAATATACTAAGGGCTACATTTGCAGCCCGCGGTTTTGAGGCGAAACCGTAGACCGTGTATATTAAAATTTAACTTTAGAAGCGCACATCTATATTATGAGACACTCCTATACAATAACATTATATCTTTACAAACTACTTACACAATACGGGGGTATTGCTTGAAGCTTTATATAGTGTCATTCTTCAATTTTTCTAATTCTCCCAATATCTCGTGATATTCCTTATCCAGTGCTGTTACATCATCTTTTTTTGATGGCATTGATAATCTTCCTATGACTTCTGATAGTCGATTTTGCAATATAAACACCCTTTTTTCAAGTTCTGCCTCATCATGATCCACGGGTTTACTTTTACTGGACAAATATTCACTATAGTTTCCTGGAAATATTTTTATTTTGTGGTTTTCTATTGTCATGATATGATTTGCAACAGTTTCTACAAAACTTCTGTCGTGGGAGACAAATAATAAGGTTCTATCATAATTTTGCAGAGCTTCCTCTATTACTTCCAGGGCATTGATATCTATAAAGTTAGTAGGTTCATCTAGTATTAATAAATTTATATCTTGTAACAATATCTTAGCAAAGGAGACTTTTACCCTTTCTCCTCCACTTAATACAGCGATTTTTTTATAAACAGCTTCTCTTTTGAATAACAACCTAGCCAACAATAGTCTTGCAAAGCTTTCAGGGTATACGCTGCTTTCCATTACATTTTCTATGATACTTACCTTTTCATCTAAAATGCCCATATCCTGACTAAAGTACCCTATCTTTGCACCTTGGGTAATCTTTATTCCTTCATCATTTTCCATGATCATTTTAATCAAAGTACTTTTACCACAGCCATTGGGGCCAATTAAACCTATCTTGGCACCGTTATAAATATTGAATCCTGCATCGTTAAATATTATTTTATTTCCAAATGTTTTGTTGATATTTTTTCCCTCTATGATTATTTTACTATGAAGTCTATCAGCATCTATAATGTCTAATTGAATTATTTCTTCTTTCTTAGGTTTATCTTTAGCTTCCAGATGTTCTATTCTTTTTTTAACACTTTTAGCTACCCTTTCGAGATTAGCCTTTGCCTTTTGGTTTCCCATTTTATGCAGCCTAGCTTCAGAGTTCCCCATCCTTTTTGGAGTCTTCCTCACGTTTTTTGCCTTTTGTTTTGTATCATTAATTACTTCTTCCAGGTGTTTCTTTTCTTTTATATAGGCCTCGTATTCAAATTCAGCTCTCTCTCTTTCTTTAATTTTTTGATCCTTATAGTGACTATAGTTACCCTGATAGATTTTTATCTTACCATTTTCTATCTTTAATATCTTATTGCATAGCTTATCTAAAAAACGTCTATCATGGGATATCACAATCAGCCCGCCTTTGTATTCTTGAAATCTCTCTTCCATTAACTGAATTCCCTCTATGTCTACATTGCAGGTAGGCTCGTCAGCTAATATTACTGTAGGATTCCCCCCTAAAGCCTCCGCCAACTTAAATCTAGTTTTTTCTCCTCCACTCATACTTTCTCTCCAAACAGCTTCAATACCTAATTTTGAAGCTGCTTCATCACTTATGCTCTTAGCCTCTGGTTCCTCCAGCTGTGTTATATAGCTATAATTCCCATATAACTTAACCGATCCTTCATCAGACTCCAGCCTTCGACTCAATATATTCATCAAGGTGGTTTTACCTACACCATTGGCACCAACAATGCCTATTCTATCTTCAGAATAGATTTTTAAATTATCTATATCTAATAACAACCTATCCCCAAAATATTTCTTTATTTTATTGCACTCAATTAATAACATAAAAAATCCTCCCTGTCATCGGAGAGGATAGTATCTTAACAATATTATAATCTTAATGCATCAGAAATTAAATCAAACTTGATTGAAGGAGAACTTTTTCTCTTAAAGTCATAGTCCAATCTAATTTATTTTTATAAGGATAAAATTAAAAGCAATGTGTAAAAAAACTTATATACACATGTGAAAATTCAAGTCCTTAATTAAGATTAAAATATATTTTGAAACAAGCTATCTACAGCTAGAAAACACTATCCACTCACAAATTTTCATAAAATGCATAACAATAAAACCTTTACTTAAGGCTTTATTACGATCATCATTTTACATAAATAGTTAAAGTGAATTATATTTTCATCTCTATAAATACCTTGCCCTTTCTTAATAGTAGAACTTAAAATATTCAATTTTATTATATAGATTATTTGCTTTACTGTCAACATAGGTTAAATCCTTGTGATTTTTCAATAACCCAACATTTATATAGTAAATTTTCCCTTTTCCGGGGAGTAACTCTCAACTGAATGCCATACTTTTATACAGATATCGCTGATACATTCTTTTATATCCTTCCCATCTTGCAAAATACTTCCGACAATGTAAGACTAAATGAAAAAATAAATTCCAATAAAAAACTTGCCTTTATATTTTATCAACCTAATACAAAATAGATTGTTAGATAAAACCTTTAATTAATTCAAAAAAACCATTATACTTAATAGTGTCAATATGTTCGTTGATACCTAAAAACAAAAAGACTAGAATGAGGGGTTTACGTATGAGGAAAAAAGATATACTTGAATTGAAGAGACGTTTTAAAAAAGATCATTGTACTTTTACAAAAATGTGTGGTTGCTATGTTAATAGCGAAAAACATATTATTTTAAAATTTAGAGAAAGCTTTCTAAATTTAGATGAGGAGGAATACTTTAAGTACTTAGAAATTGCTAAAAAAGTCCTGTCAGGAACTATGGGAAATAATATTTTAGAGCTAAACTTTCCGCTGAAGGAAGATCTTACAAATGAAATGCAAACTTCTCTTATACAGCTTAAAAACAGCCGTTTAAAGGATGATTCTCTCCTTGATGGTTTTTACCAATCGATTATAGATAATTATAATTATACTGGTAATTTTATAATACTTATTTTTCATGACGTTTATGATGTTATTACTAAAACCACTGATAATGCAAAATTAGATGAATCGGAAGAAGTATATGAATACCTGTTATGTGCACTATGTCCTGTTTCACTTTCAGATCCTGGTCTTAGATACTTCGAAGAAGAAAATAAAATAAAAGCACGTATTAGAGATTGGGTGCTTGATGCCCCAAGCAATGGATTTGTGTTTCCTGCTTTTATTGATCGTAGTTCAGATGTTAACGCTATTATGTATTACACAAAAAATCCAAAGGATACCCATCCTGAATTAATGGAAAATGCTTTAGGTTGTTCTTCAAAACAAACTGCCGCCATACAAAAAGAAACATTCCAGTTAATTATCAAAGATTCCTATAGTATTGATGAAGAAAAAGCTGATAGAATTTTTATGGAAGTACAAGAAAACCTAAATGTTATGGTAGAAGAATACAATGCCACATACCAAGATACAGATTATGAACCCATAACCCTCACAGAAAAGGATATACAAAACCTTCTAATAGAAAGTGGAATTCCTGAAGAAATTACTGCTAAGATTGAAAAGACCTATGTGGAAAACTTTGGAGATGATCTCCCTTTAGCAGAATATTTAATTGACCCAAAGGTACTTAAGGCACATGCCCAACAAAAAAAGGAAGAAACCCTTAAGAAACAAGTAGAAATACTTCAAACTAAACTTGAAGAAGTGAAGCAAGAAACTGCTGTAGCCAATGAAACTTCCATGTCTACAGTAGCTAATGATGCTGATGAGGTTTTGGAAGCTAATGAAGTGGCTCGTCACTATGATATTATGCTTCAAGTAAAACCTGAAAAGATGCCTCAAATAAAATCTCAAATAATTGATGGTCAAAAATGCATAGTTATTCCTATTAATGAGGATGAACAAACTACAGTTAATGGCTTAGATGATTTCATTTAAGTTGTATAGAAACAGCTCCTGTTTAACCAAGAATCATTTACTAATTCTTGGTTAGACAGGAGCATTTATTTTAGACAACTTTTTAAATTTATTATTATATATCTAATGCTGCATAATATCCACTGAAAACTGCTTGCGTAACCTGTGCAGGCTTCACACAATCACCTACTTGAAAGACTTCGGGTGCTGAATCTAATAATTCTTCTACGACATTACGAAGTGGAAGCTGACCTACTGAACATATGATTGTGTCTGCAGGGAACAAGGTTTCTTTTCCATTTTCATCTGCACAGATCAAACCTTCATTGGTTACTTTTATCCCCTTTTGACCTGTTTCAATCTTCACAAGATCTTTTAAACGAGCCAAAAGAAGTGGTCTATGACGACCATTAGCGTCAACAGCTACATCTTTCTGCATTTCTACTATAGTAACATCTTTACCCTCCTGGGTCAAATGCAGCCCTGCTTCACAACCAACTAATCCTCCCCCAAGAATTAAAACCTTTTGACCAATCTCTATGCTTTCATCGGATAAATTACTTGCAATAACAACCTTGGGATGATCTATTCCTGGTATTGCTGGTACAATCGACTCAGCTCCAACAGCTACAACTAAAACATCGGGAGTTTCTTTTTCAACTAGCTCTTTAGTAACCTCAGTATTCAAACGCACCTCAACGCCGTTCCGTTCCATATGTAGAGCCTTAGTGCTTATTAAACGATATAAGTCCTTTTTGAAGGAAACACCTCTTTCAGCCTTTAAAGCGCCACCCAAAGAATCCGTCTTTTCACAAAGAATAACCTCATGACCACGTTTGGCTGCTGTAATAGCAGCCTCCATTCCTCCTGGCCCACCACCAGCTACAAGTACCTTCTTGGGTGCACTTGCTGGAAGTGCAAACTTATTTTCATACTCCCTACCGATGATTGGATTAAGAGCACAAATTCTTAAACCAGAAACCAGACGCTCTGACATACAGACAAAGCAGCGTGCACAATGGAGAATTTCTTCATCTTTTCCTAAATATACCTTCTTAGGAAGGTAGGGATCCGCCAATAAAGCACGGCCCATCTCTACCACATCTGCTTGACCAGTAGCAATAATTTCTTCCATCATAGCAGGATCATTTAATGCTCCTATGGTTGCTACCGGCACCTTAACATGCTTTTTAATCTCAGCTGCATACTTTACATTACATCCACGATCCATAAACATAGAAGGATGGGTTTTATCAAAGGAGCCCCCGGAATGACTTCCTGTAGAAACTTGAAGTAAGTCAACCTTATCTTCAACTAACTTAGCGAACTCTATGGCTTCCTCTATACCATAACCCGTCTCAGAATATTCATCCGCACTGATGCGAAGCTCAATGGGGAAATTATATCCAACAGCTTCTCTTACACTATCCAGTACCTCTATTGTAAATCGTGCACGGTTCTCCAGACTTCCACCATATTCATCTGTTCTTGTATTAGATGGAGATAGGAACTGCTGCAACAGCCATCCATGACCTGCATGAACCAATACCATATCGTAATCTGCTTGTTTAGCCAAAGCTGCTCCCTTGCCAAAAGCCGTAACAACCTCTTTGATGATCTCCTTTGGCATTTCCTTTACCTCTGTTCCATTGGAAAGCACTTCATTACAAGGACCATATTCGCCAGCAAATTTTCCACCATGGGATAATTCCAACGTAGCTATTGCACCATGACGTTTAATAGCTCTGGCAGTGGTTGTTAAACCAGGTAATACCCCCGGAGAATCCAGAAGAATATGTTCGGCATAAGACTTACTCTTACCGGTACTACTATGTACAATCGCCTCACTTACAGTAACAGCTCCAGCTCCACCTTGAGCTCGTAGTTCAAAAAAGGCTGCTGTTTCCTGAGACGCATGCCCCGGTATAGGCATCCAAGGAAAAGCCATTGGTGCCGCAATCATCCTGTTTTTCAATGTTATTCCTCTAAGTTTTAAGGGACTGGAAAGATGGGGAAATTTTCTTTTCATGTTTTTAAACCTCCTCATATATTTTTTTGCTTTATATTGTTATTATAATAACTAACTATAAACATGTCAATATTTACATGTTTGTTTTTTCATAAATATAGTATAATATTAAGAGTTTGCAAACTAGTGTAAAATGCCATAAAATAATATACAATAGAAGAACATATCGAAGTATTGAACACAGAAAGGTAGTGACCGAGAAAATGCGTACATTAAAATATGCAATTTTAGGCTTAATCAATAGGAGAGCCATGACCGGCTATGACTTGATGAAGGAGTTTAACTTGGATCTGGTAAATTTTTGGTATGCAAAACACAGCCAAATTTATCCTGAGCTAAAAAATTTAACCGCTGAAGGTCTAATCACTTGTGAAACAGTATTACAAGGTAAAAAACTAGAAAAAAAATTCTATTCTATTACTGAAGTTGGAAAGAATGATTTTCTAAACTGGCTAAGGACACAGGATTTACTGGAACCGACACCAAAGGATATTTTTAGATTGAAATCTTACTTCATTGAGTCCATGACTAAGGAAGAGATGCTGAAGCAGTTTTATTATCAGCTTGATCAACGAAAAGAAAAATTAGAGAAGCTAGAAACCACAATGGCTCAGCATCCCTATGTCAAAGTAATTTCTGATATTTTTTCTTCAGAGTATGGAGACTACATTGTATTAAAAGGTGCTATCATGAGGGAACGCACCTATGTAGATTGGCTAAAACAATGTATTGAAGAAGTCAAAAATTTTTAACTAGGATGTCAATGAGTCTCTAAATTCCTTGATACATAAGATTTTCACAGCCTTAAGGAACCTATTTAAATCACTATTATCATAATAGACTCATCTAGAACCGAGGGTTTTCGTTGCACAATATAGCCGTCCCTTAAACTAAGGGACGGCTTGATACAACATGCTCCTTTGGCTAATCTGCCATGAGAAGAATTAAATTTTTATTTATTTTCCAGTTGCTGCATTTATTCCTGCGATACGTCCGAAAACAAATATGTCAGTAATAGCATTCCCACCTAGTCTGTTACCGGCATGAATTCCACCTGTAACTTCCCCAGCTGCCCATAGACCAGGAATAACATTGCCATCTTTATTTATAACACGAGCTTCAGTATCAATAGCTACACCACCCATTGTATGATGTAGTGAAGCTTTTCTTGGACTTATAACAATTCCAACATCATCATTTGCGTCTATATAATCAAGATCAATAGCTCCGGCTATAACATCCTTGCCAAAGTCATCATCTCTTTGAGCTGCTACATAGCTGTTATATTTCTCAATAGTAGCACGTAACTGTTCTTCACTAAATCCAGGAGCAACACCTGCAGCAGGAGTCTTTGTAGCCTCTGCTAGTTCAGCAAGAGTTTTACCATACCATACATGACCACCTTCAACCATACCTGCAACACGTGGATTATAGTCGGTTCCTTTTAACAGTTCTTCAGGCTTTCCAACATCTCCTCTGCCTGCATAGATGATATAGAAAATACCATTTTCAAGAGCCAATGAAGCTTTAGCAAGAACATCACGTTCTGCATATTCATTTACGAAACGCTTGCCGTTACCATCGATCCAAAGCTGCTCTCCTGCATCAGCCCAGATACCATCCGTCATGGTTCCCTTAACTGGAGATGAAGAAGGCATCATCTGAGCAACTTCCATACCAGTTATATCAGCACCGATTTCCTGTGCCATTATAATTCCATCACCCTTATTTGTACCCATATTGGTTGATAGTGTTCTATCTGAAAGATCATCACCCCAATATTTGTCATAGCTCTTAACCATAGCCGCGTTTGCACTATAACCACCTGTAGCAAGAACAACACCCTTGGTTGTGTTCACGGTAATTTGTGTCCCATCTACCTGTTCAGCTTTTGCACCTACTACCCTGCCCGAAGCATCTACCAATAGCTCTGTACCTCTGGTTTCTGTGTATATCTCAACACCATTTTCTCTTGCAACTTTTTCAAGTTGAGGGATACGTTCAGCACCTGACATGAAGCCGTGGGTTCTTGGCCACATCGCCCCAAGAACTGTACCTGTTCCAGGATGTCCACCGTATTGAGCATCCGCACCATAAGATGCCTCAAGTCCAACTTCACCCATCCACACAAAGGCATCAAGCGCATCAGCAGCAAACTTTCTTGCCAGTTCAATTCTTGGAGCAATCCAATCTCCATCTGCTAATTCACGAAGTCCTCCTGTGTAGACATGCCACATATGTAATGCTACAGAGTCAAAACCAGGCATATCAACTCCTGCCGTTTTTCCACGGTTTTCTGCATAAAACTCATTGATATCCTCTTTAAGCTCTGCCAACACTTCTTCCCACTCAGGATGGATATCAAATCTCAACTTTGGATCAGCAGGGTCAAGGGCAAGGTATCCATCCAATGCATCCTTTTGAGATTTGGACAGTATCATTGCACTCTTCTGTGCCTCTGGATCCACAGCGTTATATGCTGCACCTGCCATCATTGTATTTCCACCTAATACAGAGCCTTTTTCAATAAGGATAACCTTAGCTCCTTCTTCAGCAGCATTAATTGCTGCCGCCAAGCCAGCTCCTCCTCCTCCCATTACAAGAACATCTGTATCCCATGTTTGAGGATCCTTAGGTGTAGCAACTACTTTATTTGCCTTTAGGGCATCAATATCTAAGCCAGCAGCTTCAGCAGCTTTTGTTATAGCATTGATGATAGCATAGCTTGATATCGTTGCTCCTGTTACAATATCCACTGATAGACTTTGATTTTCGATTACCTGCGCTGGTATACGTTCAACCGCTACTGCTACAACCGTTTCAGTCTCAGAATTTTCTACGAACTCAATGTCTGTAATTTTGCTGTCTTCAACAGTGATACTTACGGTTATGGGTCCTTGCATACCCGCTGCTGTACCTTCAAAAGTACCATTAATAAGTGCAACGGTTTCCTGAGTACATCCAACAAGTGTGACTATCATGCAAATACATAATAGCATAGTTATAATTTTCTTCATTTTTTCTCCCCCGATCTTAAAATTAGTAGTCTCTAGAAAACTTCGAGGATCTTAATTTATCCTCGTTTAAAGGTTCAGCATTTTTGCTTCACCTAAATTTTTCCGACCTTCCCACCAAAAACACTTCCTTTCTTTTTTCTCGACTTCGATTAAATATTAACATACTTGGAGCAATATATTGATTAAACAGTTATTAAGATTTTATAGTGTTTTTTTGATTCTAAAGGGAAAATATCCCCATTGATAAGCAATTATATCACCTGCTTCATAAGAAAAATCCCTAAAAATGCCCAATAAACATTTTTAGGGATTAAGAAATCTTAACATTTATTCTATTTAAATTAACATATTTTTAATTGGTAGTTTCCTCTAGAATTATCTCTTCTAACCCTCTAAAGAGAAGTATGCTATTTCGTCTTTAAACCTAATTAACTTTTCCTTTGGGGTCAAAATAGTATCCCTGTCCCCATTCCATTTTTAAAAATCTAGGACTGTTCACATCTTCTTCAATTTTATTTCTAATATTGTGTATATGAACGATTACAGTTCGTGCATCCCCGTAGCTTTTTGCTCCCCAGATTTTATAATATAATTCTTTAGGGGTATAATATTTTCCTGGATTTATCATTAAGAATGACAATATCTTAAATTCAGTGGAAGATAATTTTAATTCACCTTCTTCCTTAACGACAATATGACGGTTTGCATCTAATTTAAAACCTGCACATTCTAAAATATTCTTAGTTTTATTGGGTAATTTATTGGCCCTTCGCAGATTTGCTTTTATTCTTGCCTCTAGAATTTTGTTATCAAAAGGTTTTACTATAAAATCGTCTCCTCCCCGTTCTAAAGCTTGAACAATTGTATCACTGCAGTCAAGGCAGGAAATGAAAATAATAGGACAATCATGCCACTCTGTCAATCTAGAACAAAGGTCAACACCATTAACATCTGGCAACAAGATATCAAGGAGTATAACATCAAATTTATCCCTTGCATTTGCATAGGCTTCGCTACCGGTTTTGGCCCAAATCACTTCATATGTCTCAGCCTGTTCAAGGTAGTAGAGGATTATCTTTGCTACTAATTCATCATCTTCAACTAAAAGAACCTTTATCATATAATTTCACCTCCTAAATCAATATTACCTTAATTGTTACTATTTAGACAAGGATATTCATATGTTTTGTAAGTGAAAAATACATAGTATAGCTTCTTACTCTGTAAATATTTGATATGCTTTTAAATATTTGATATACTTTTGTCGAGGTGTTTTCAACATTCCTTTCATACCCTCGTTGGTTCTTGGCAATTCCAACAATTAAGGCAGCAACTCTCCACATTTTAAATTGTACCGTAAACAGATGTTCAGAATATCTCGACTAACGTAATGGAAATATAATTTTGATTAAGTAAATTAAAGAGAGGAATACGTATGAAAAGAAATTATTTTATAGCAATACTTGTATTTGTAATAGTATCCAGTCTAACTTTCTTTATAGGTATAAGGATAAATAACAGCTTTGGTATTTTAAAAAGCGGTGACACTTTTTCTGATCAGGGAGAGAACAATATATATTCTCTTACAAATTATCACTGGGATTCAAAAACTAATACTTACTACTTTGACTTAGTTAGAAAGAATGAAAATCAACAATTGGTACTTATCTATGGAAAATTGCCATCAGAAGTTTTAGTAAATGATACTGTTTTAGAGGAATCTTCATTCTTTTCAAGACTATTACTTAGCTCCGATTGGTTTATCGATAACAAAATCAGTGTGGTTTTTAACACAAGTATAAATCCCAATAATACTCCTATATATATAACCACAACATCTAGTGCCGAAACTGCACTTTCAACCTTTAATATGATATTTGCTTTTAGCCTTGGAATAACATTTTTAATGTCTATATATGGACTCTCCCTTTATCGCCGTAAAAAAACAGAAAAATATCTATTATGGTTTGCTATTTATACCGCTGCACTGACTTTATGGAGTGTTCTTCCACTATTTGTTGGTACAGGGATAAATTTCTTGAGACACTATGTTTTTGCCTGGTGCGTAATTCTAGATATTGTCATATGCTTTAAAATGTTTGATATTAAGCTTCCTGGAGGTTTTAATATACTTTTGAGTATAAGGGGTGTTATTTCTGTTTTAGTGTTATGGTCAATTATGGAAACTATTTTCCCTAAGTTGCACAGTGAAATTTATGTTTATAGCTTGTTCTTATTTTCTATTGGAGTTCTCATATATGCCTGTGCTAATAGACAAAAGGGAGCATGGCTATTGATTTCAGGCCATGCATTAAGTCTAGGATTACGTATGGTTATACCCTTATCTTCTCTTTCATCATCAAGTGTAAGCTACCCTTTGCGTGCCTTACAGTTTTCAAAGTTTTTTAATATTCCATTTGCTTTTTGCTGTATGTTATTAATAAATCATATTTTCGCTGAAAAATTTACTGAAGCTGAAATCCTTACTAAAGAATTAGAGCAAATAAACCATAATCTGGATAAAAAGGTTATGGAAGTCAAGCAGGCTTTGCAAGAACAGATGACCCGTCGACATAGTCTTATGATGAATATCTTTCATGATTTACGTACGCCATTATTTGTTATGCAAGGCTGTACTGAAAAAATTACTGAACAACCAGAGCTACTCGATACCGAATTACCTATAATAAGGGAAAGGTTAGATTTTACAAAACATCTAGTTGAAGATTTATTTTTAATGGCCAAACTTGAGGATAAGCAAGTAATTCTCGAGACAGATCGGGTTCCTATTGCAGACCTAATTAAAAATGTTGTAAGTGCGTGTAGTATAGAAGGAGAAAGTAAAAACATTTATATAGGAACAAAGTTGAAATGTGATTGTATTACTTGGGGAGACGAGTATCGTCTTAAACAGGCATTTCAAAATCTACTTCTAAATGCTATATACTATACAAAACCAAATGGTAAGGTATATATATCTTTAAAAAAGGAAAGAAATACAGCCATTATATCCTTTACAGATACAGGTATTGGAATATCTCCACAGGATATCGATAAAATATTTGACAGATATTATCGTATAAGTAGTAAAGAAAAGCACCAATCAACCGGCTTAGGACTTTCCATTGCACAAGAAATTATACAACAACACCAAGGAAGCATTAGCGTTGATAGTCAACTAGGATTCGGTACAACCTTCACTGTTCATCTGCCTATAATCACTTAACTACAAACAGGGCATTATCTCTTAAATCACTAAGAAATAATACCCTTACCTGTTTGTATACTAATTCCTCTAAACCCTTTATTTATAAGGATTCCAAAGATTTAAACATCCTTTTTAAATCCTTACTTCGCTTGTTCCTTGTTGATAATCGCCGCCCTCGCAGCAGCCAATCTAGCAACCGGCACACGGTAAGGTGAACAGGAAACGTAATCTAGCCCTAGTATATGGCAGAATTCTATAGAGTCAGGATCTCCTCCGTGCTCTCCACAAATCCCAAGCTTGATATTAGGTCTGGTTTCTTTACCTAGCTTAGAGGCAAGCTCCATCAGTTTACCTACACCTTTTCTATCAATCCTTTGGAAAGGATCTTTTTCTAGTATATTTTTTTCTCTATACTCCTTAATAAACTTCCCTGCATCATCTCTAGAATATCCAAAGGTCATCTGTGTTAAGTCATTGGTGCCAAAGGAGAAAAATTCTGCCTCTGTAGCTATTTCATCTGCTGTAACAGCAGCTCTAGGAACTTCTATCATGGTTCCTACTAAATATTGAAGCGGGATTTCCTTTTCACTTAATACTTCTTTAGCAATTTTCAACACGATTTCCTTATTGTACTGAAGCTCTTTCAACTCACCCACTAATGGAATCATAATTTCCGGTACAACATCTATACCTTCTTCTTCCTTTACTATCACTGCCGCTTCTATGATAGCTCTTACCTGCATTTCATAAATTTCTGGATAAGTAACCGCCAAACGACATCCTCTATGTCCCAGCATAGGATTCATTTCCTTTAGGTCATTTACTACTCCTTGAAGCTGAGTAAAGGAAACTTGCATTTTTTGTGCCAATTGTTGAATATCTTCCTCCTCATGAGGTAAAAACTCGTGTAATGGTGGGTCCAGTAATCTAACAGTAACAGGTCTATTTCCCATTGCCTTGAAGATTTCTACAAAGTCTTCCCGCTGCATTGGTAATAGCTCTGCTAAGGCTTTTCTTCTTTCCTCTTCTGTTCTTGATAAAATCATCTTACGCATCACAAAAATCCTAGATTCCTCAAAGAACATATGCTCTGTTCTACATAGTCCAATACCCTCGGCACCAAATTCAATGGCTTGCTTCGTATCTCTTGGTGTATCAGCATTGGTTCTAATTTTTAAGGTTCTTATAGCATCCGCCCATGTCATTAACTCTAAAAAGTTATCTGTTAGCTGAGATTCTTTTGTAGCTATTTCTCCCTCGTATACAATACCTTCATTACCATCTAGCGAAATATATTCTCCTTCATGGTATACTGTTTCACCTACCATAAAGATTTTATTGGCTTCTTGAATCTTCATTTCTCCTGCTCCTGCGATACAACATTTACCCATACCTCTTGCTACTACCGCTGCATGAGAAGTCATTCCTCCTCTTGCCGTCAAAATACCCTGTGATGCCACCATACCTTCTATATCTTCTGGTGAGGTTTCAGCCCTCACCAGGATCGCTCTCTCTCCCCTATTGTTTGCCTCCACTACATCCTCTGGAGTAAAATAGATTTTACCGGTAGCAGCTCCTGAAGAAGCCGGTAACCCTTTTGTAATAATTTTGCCCTTTTCTAACTCTTTTTCATCAAAGGCTGGATGCAGCAACTGTTCTACTTGTAGCGGGTCCACTCTTAAAATGGCTTCTTCTTTAGTTAATCTACCTTCCTTCACCATATCTACTGCTATATTTACTGCAGCTAAAGCTGTTCTTTTACCGTTACGGGTCTGTAGTATATATAATTCTTGATTTTCTATAGTAAATTCAATATCCTGCATATCTGTGTAATGCTCTTCTAAAAGGTTGGCAACTTCAAGAAATTTATCGTAAGCTTGTGGCATAGTATTTTGCAATTCAAGAATAGGCTTTGGTGTTCTAATTCCTGCTACTACGTCCTCTCCTTGAGCATTCATCAAAAACTCTCCAAACAGTTTTTTCTCCCCAGTGGAAGGATCCCTCGTGAAGGCTACACCTGTCCCTGAAGTTTCTCCCATATTTCCAAATACCATAGATTGAATATTTACAGCAGTTCCCAAACTATGAGGAATATCATTGAGTTTTCTATAGACATTGGCTCTTGGATTGTTCCAAGACTTAAATACAGCCTCAATTGCCATAAATAACTGATCCTTCACATCTTGAGGAAAATCAGCGCGACACTCTTTTTTTACTATTGCTTTATATTTTTCTATAATGTCCTTCAAGTCTTCTGCAGTTAGATCTGTATCTTCTTCTACATTTTTTTCAACTTTCTTGTTATCTAAAATAGCATCAAATTTATATTTAGGAATCTCTAATACAACATCCGAAAACATCTGTATAAAACGTCTATAGCTGTCATAGGCAAACCTTGGATTTGCAGTACCTTCTGCTAGCCCTTCAACGGAAGCATCATTTAGACCTAGGTTTAATATGGTGTCCATCATTCCAGGCATAGATATAGCACTACCAGAACGAACGGATACCAATAAAGGATTTTTAACAGCTCCCAATTTTTTTCCCATTTTTTCTTCTAATTCTGCTAAATGTTGTAAGGTCTCTTCCTTCAAGCCATTCCACAACTTAGCGCCTTCTTCGTAGTACTGATTACACGCTTCTGTTGTTACAGTAAAGCCACTGGGAACAGGTAAGCCAATTCTGGTCATTTCTGCCAAATTAGCACCTTTTCCACCTAGTAATGATTTCATCCCAGCGGTTCCCTCATGGAAACCGTATACAAACTTTTTCATGAACTACACCCCCGCTTTATGTAATTATTTTTTAATATTATCATGAAATTACTAACATCAATCTAATTTATCACTTATCATACTGAAAAGAAGCTTTTAAATCATCAATTTAAGTTTATACTATGATTTCTTAACAAGACTTTTTATTTTCCATTGGTTAGTTTATAGCCAATCTCCCTAAGTATTTCTAGAATAATGCTGGCACTTTCTTCTACCGCTTTTGTGGAAACATCGATGACTGGACATCCTAGTCTTTTCATAATATTGTCAGCATATTCTAACTCTTCTAAAATTCTTTCTATGCTGGCATAATTGGCTTCACTTTTTAGTCCCAGTGCCTTTAATCTTTCTTGCCGAATTTCAATAAGTTTCATAGGATTCGTAGTTAAGCCTATGATTTTTTTAGAAGGCACATCATATAATTCTTTAGGCGGTGTTACCTCTGGCACCAAAGGTACATTAGCAACCTTTAGGTTTTTATGAGCTAAGTACATACTTAATGGTGTTTTAGAAGTTCTAGAAATTCCTATTAGAACGATATCAGCTTTTTTTAATCCTCTAGGATCTTTACCATCATCATACTTTACTGCAAATTCAATAGCCTCTACCTTCTTGAAGTACTTTTCATCCAATTTTCTTATAAGTCCTGGTTCTCTTTTAGGGACTGCACCAAGTACACCGCCGAATCCCGCTATAACAGGTGACATAATATCAATACTAGGGATATTCAATCTAGCGGTTTCTTCTATTAAATAATCCTTTAACTCCTGTACCACCATGGTAAATACTACAACTGATCTTCCTTGTTTGGCCTCTTCCAGCATTTCCATAATCTGCTGTTTTTCATTTATAAAAGGAAATCTCCTTATTTCATAGTCCTGAAATACAAATTGACTAATAGCAGCCTTTGCCACTTGTTCAGCAGTTTCTCCTATAGAGTCTGATACAAGATATATCAGTAAATTCTCTTGATTCATAAAACTCCTCCTACTCTTTGCAAAGTTCTACAAGTAATTTTGTCATATTGCTTTTAGAAATTTTTCCTACTACCTTCAACTTTTGTTTCTCATGCCTCATGACTTTTTCTACAACTGGTAGACTATCCACTTCATGTTCTACGATTTTACTTGCCGCCACCAGCACATCTTCTTCTGGTGAAGTTGTAGCTATATTCGGCATACGGGTCATAATCATAGCTACTGGTACTTTATTTATGTCAATGGTCCCTATTGCATTTTTTAAAAAATCTTTCCGAGATATCACACCTACTAAAGAACCATCTGAAACTACATAGATAGAACTAGTATCCTCTAAAAACATGGTTACAATAGCATTGTAGACCGACATATCCTCTGTAACCACCACTGGTATTGACATGATATCTTTTACTTTGATCCCCTTAATTTCCTGAGATATAAGATTTATATCTGGTTTTCCACTATAAAAGTAACCCACCTTCGGTCTTGCATCCAAAGTGCCCGACATGGTTAATATGGCTAAATCCGGGCGGAGGGTTGCTCTTGTGACCTTTAGTAACTCCGCAATCTCTTGACTTGTTATAGGCTCACTTTCCTGTACGATCTTTATAATTTTTTTTGTCTTGTTGTAAACTCTATAGGTATCACCTCGTATGTGTTACTCTATTTAATATATATGTTATACTATATAAATAATTTACCACATTTAAATTAGTTTTGCTATAGTAATTTTGTGTTATACATAAAAAAATTTTCTGTTATATACAAAAATCAGTTGAGATTAGCATGCCAACTGATTTTTGCTTTATTTCAATTAATATTTTAGTTTTTCTTCTAAATAATTTTCCAATTGATCTATAGAGATTCTTTCCTGCTGCATTGTATCTCGATCTCTGATCGTTACACAATTGTCCTCTAATGAATCATAATCAAAAGTTATACAATAAGGTGTACCTATTTCGTCATGGCGGCGATATCTTTTACCAATACTTCCTGCTTCATCATAGTCCACCATATATTTTTCTGATAATTTCTCAAACAACTTTAATGTTTCTTCCTTTAGTTTCTTTGTTAACGGAAACACCGCTACTTTAAAAGGAGCTAGTGCAGGGTGCAGTTTTAGAACAACCCTTGTATCATTTTCATCGATGACTTCTTCCTCATAGGCATCTACTAAAAATGCCAGTGTTACTCTATCTGCGCCTAAAGAAGGCTCAATACAATAAGGTACATACTTTTCATTGGTTACTGGGTCTTGATAAGTGAAATCTACACCTGAATGTTGACTGTGCTGCTTAAGGTCAAAATCTGTTCTGTCGGCTATACCCCATAACTCTCCCCAGCCAAAAGGAAATTTAAATTCAATATCTACAGTAGCGTTACTGTAGTGGGAAAGTTCTTCTTGAGAGTGTTCCCTTAACTTGATATTTTCTTCCCTCATGTTTAAATCAAGCAACCAGTTTTTACAATATTTTAGCCAGTAATCAAACCACTGTAAATCTTCCCCTGGCTTACAGAAGAATTCTAATTCCATTTGTTCAAATTCTCTTGTTCTAAAGGTGAAATTTCCTGGTGTAATTTCATTTCTAAAGGATTTACCGATTTGTCCAATACCAAAAGGAACCTTCTTTCTAGAAGTTCTTAAGACATTTTTAAAGTTCACAAAAATTCCTTGAGCTGTTTCTGGTCTCAAGTAAATCTGTGTGCTACTATCCTCTGTTACCCCTTGAAAAGTTTTAAACATAAGATTAAATTGACGGATATCTGTGTATTCATCGGCGCCACACTCTGGACAATGAATTTCTTTTTCCGTGATAAATGCCTTCATTTTCTCATTGCTCCAACCGTCAACTGCCTCTTCTCCTTGGTCTTCTCCCTTCGTAAATAAATAATCCTCTATCAATTTATCTGCTCTAAATCTAGCTTTACATTTCTTGCAGTCCATTAAAGGATCACTGAATCCCCCTACATGACCAGATGCCACCCATGTTTGAGAATTCATCAGTATAGCTGCATCTAATCCAACATTATAGGGACTTTGTTGAATAAACTTTTTCCACCATGCTTTTTTTACATTATTTTTTAACTCTACTCCTAGTGGACCATAATCCCATGTATTTGCCAAACCTCCATATATCTCAGAACCAGGAAAGATAAACCCTCTAGATTTTGCTAAAGATACGATTTTTTCCATTGTCTTTTCCTTTGTCATAATAACGCCTCCTATTGAATTTTTTTTAAAAAAATAAAGCCCTCCATCCCTAAAATTAGGGACGAAAGACTTTTCTTCCGCGGTTCCACCCTAGTTGATACATATTGTATCCACTTTGTGTAATTTAGCTCAAAAGTGCCCTTCATTGATGAACCACACTGGGCTTTCACTTTCCCCAGCTCGCTTAAGTGTTCTTTTCAACTACTCCTCTTTCTCATTGCTGTTATGTTATAGATAGCTATCTAAAGATATATCTATATATTTTTAATATAAAATTTATCAAATAAACTTAATATTGTCAATAGAATTTTTTAAAAATCTGCTCCGCTTTGATCCAAATCATCTAAAATATCATCTATATCTTCTTTTGTTGGATCACCCTTCATCATATTTTTAAAGTCCCCGACTTTTTCTTCCGCAATTTCGTTTAAGTCCAGCACCTTCCCATCGTTTTGCACAATCTCAATCTTGGTCTTTGTCACCAATGCAGCAGAAATGCCAAGTAATGAAGCTAGCGGTGCCAAAACAACACCTATAGCACCGGCGGTTATGGGAATGTTTAGCATCACTTCGTCGTCTTTTTTTAAAATGACTCTTGTAACATTTCCTTTTTCAATCACTCGCTTTAATTTTTCAATAATTTCATTTCCAGTGGCCCCCATATTTTTTGTCCACTTACTAGTACTTTCTTCTTCTAAAGAAATAAGGGCTTCTACCACATCTCCACCTGCGTTTTCTAAAGCTTCTTTTGCCTTCTTATAAGATACTCCGGTCCTCTCTCTTATAACGTCAATGTTTTCAAGATTAATATCCATAGATTTTTTCTCCTCTCTATAGTTTTTCAGCAAGCTCAAGGCTTTTAAAATCATATTTATTAATATGTACTAATATATACTGTTTTAACAATTTTTTTAATGCCTCATTTAAGAAGTCACTTATTTTCAACTTGTGTATTTCCGTAATCTCTTTGGTTTGTAAGTATTTCGCTAGCCTTAGGGTTATTTCAGAAATTTTCATAGCATAAGGGTCCACAGAAAAACAATTCTCACACAAAAGGCCTCCCTCCTGAGAACTAAATTTCCAAGAAGCTGAGGTTGTTTTATTACAAGAAACACAGCAGTGAAACTCTGGTTTAAAACCACAATAATTGAGAAAATTCATTTCAAAGCTTCTAACAATGGTATTGATTTCTATATCTGATTTTGTCATAAGATACAGTGTTTTTCCTAATAGATTAAACATTCTATTGTTGGTTTGTCCTTCAATCGTAACAGCTTCTATCAACTCTACCAAATAAGAGGCATAGGAAAGTCTTTTTACATCTTCCCTTAATTTATAAAAAATCTCCTTAGGCTCACACTGGGTAACCGTGTATAAATTTTTTCCTCTATATAGTAGAAAATCGCTATAGCAAAAAGGCTGTACCCCTGCTATTAAAGCACTTTTAGGTTTTTGTGCTCCCTTTGCTATAGCATTGATTTTTCCTAGCTTCCTGGAAAAGATGACTAACATACTATCAGATTCCCCATATTTTCTACTTTTTAAAACAAAACCTTCTGTTTTTACAATCATTCTATTAATCTCCCAAATATTTAAATCCTTAACACAAAGAGTTTGTTTGTATGGATTCTAGTAACTGCACTTCTGGTATAACAGTATCCTCTTCCTTCGATTGTATATAATCCTTATACGCTTTACAATATAAGTATGCTTCAATGTTACCGGTTTTTTTAAATATGTTCCACATTTTTTTATTTAACATGAAAAGTCCCCTTTCATCTTTTTTGGAAGTTACGTTATTAAATTCTTCCTTAATTATATTTTTTAGATTTAAGGGAACTTATATGCATTGAAAATTTTGTAATTGTTTTTTTTATTCGTATCCTAGTGTTCTCAAAGTATTTTGACTATTTCTCCAGTCTTCCTTTACCTTTACCCATAGTTCTAAGTATACCTTCGAACCTAAAAGCTTTTCCATATCCTCCCGAGCACTTTTACCAATACCCTTTAATTTTCTACCTTGTTTTCCTATGATAATCCCCTTATGAGACTTTTTCTCACAATAGATAGTGGCGTGAATATCTACAATGTTTTTTCCTTCTCGTTTTTTCATCATGGCTGTCTCCACAGCTACGCCATGAGGAACCTCTTCATGGATATAGTGCAGTATTTTTTCTCTGATAATCTCTGCCACAATCAATCGCTCTGGTTGATCTGTAATCATATCTCCCGGAAAATACTGTGGCCCAACAGGAAGAAAATCTATAATTTTATCAATTAACACCTGTAGGTTTGCTCCTTCCAATGCAGAAATTCCTACAATATCAGAAAACAATTCTTTATCTTTGTAGAGGCTATAAAGAGCATTAAACTTTTCTTGATCTATTTTATCAATTTTATTCATTACGAGAATAATAGGCGTGCGAACATCCTTTAAAACCTCCATAATAAACTCATCGCCAGGACCTATGCTAGGGCTCTCATCTACTACAAATAAAATAGCATCTACCTCCCCTAAGGTATCCTTCGCTGCCCTTACCATATACTCTCCTAGCTTATGTTTCGGTTTATGTATACCAGGTGTATCGATAAACACAATTTGAAAGTCATTTTCCGTATATACACTCTGTATTTTGTTTCTAGTCGTCTGAGGCTTATCTGACATGATAGCAATTTTTTCACCGATGATTTGATTCATTAAGGTAGACTTGCCTACATTAGGTCTACCAACAATAGTTACAAAACCTGATTTAAACTTCATTGCAACAACTCCTCTTTATCTTTCTAGGTCTTCTGGAGAAAAGGAATTCGGTAATAACTCTTCTATGGTAAATACTTTATAATCCTCTTCTGTTTTTCCTATAATTAGTTTAATATCTTTACCGTATTCTACAATAACTTGTCTGCATATACCACAAGGAAAAGTATATTCATCGGCGGCACCTACTACAGCAATGGCTTCTATATCACGCTCACCTTCAGATACAGCTTTAAATATGGCAGTTCTTTCAGCACAGTTGGTTCCTCCATAGGAAGCACATTCAATATTGCATCCTCTATAAATTCTTCCTGATTTTGTTAGCACTGCTGCTCCTACTGGAAAGTGTGAGTAGGGGGCATAAGCATATTTTTGCGCCTCCAGGGCCTCCTTGACTAATATCTTGTATTCCACAGTATTTGCCTCCTTCTTACTACTTCAATTCAATTTCTCTATTATTTGGGAAAATACAAACCCAGGTTTTTCCTTTATTTATTTTTAGTGGATTACCACTTGCATCCTTAAACTGTGTAGCAGTATTGTAAGCACCTTTACTCCAAGTAATAGGAGTAGCCATACCATTAGAGATATAAAGACCCTTTCCACTACCGATTAATTGTATATCTCTTCTTCCTTCAGCATCTCCAGCAATCACTCTAATATCAGCAAACTGGATGATAACATTCTTCGTTTCCAGCTGTTGATTATTATTTTCATCAATATGAGGCTTACCAAATTGATATCTCTTGTATTGTTGTGTAGCAGCATCATATTGAAACTCTGAAATATAATCATTTGAAAATGGTACTGTTACAACTTCTGCTTTTTCTCCTTGAGGCACCCACTCTTCCTCAGAAAAATTGAATTTTGGTTGTAAGTCTTCTCTTTTTTCTTCTCTATAACCTACATTGTTCCATGCCTTCATAATGCCCTCAGCACTGGTATATAGACTGTGTTCGTACATTCCTCTTTGTTTTGACCTTACAGGATCACGCCATGCCATGATGGTCTCTAAGCCAGATAAACTATTTAAGTTAGCTGGTTTTAAGTTTTTTATAGCTTCAAAAGCCTGCGGACTTCCACCGTGGTGCACGAAAATGGCATCATGATCGAAGGCAAGATTTAGATAATAGTGTCTTGTACTTCTTACAGGACCTATCTTCTTTGTATCAAAATCTTGAAAAACTGCTACTAATCTAGTAATATTTCCTTCTGCTAAGGTTTCATACATGATATCTGCTTCAGAAATACCACTTTGCGGCAAAGCTACTTTTATATTATTGATCATCACTGCTACAGGTCGCCTCTCGGCAGCCTCCTCATCAATCCATAGACCGGTTAAGGGATTGATGGCTAAACCTTCGTAGGAAACCGCCTCTTCTATCTTCTCCACTTCTATTTCTATCGTAGGTTGATCCTGTGGGTCATCAGTTTCTGTTTTCTTGCCACAGGCTGTAATGGTTATCATAAAACTCATAATAAGTATAGCTATCATTATTTTATTGTATTTCATTTATAATCTCCCCTTTGTATATGTTTACCCCGCTATCTGAAAAAAAATAATTGTTATAACAATTCCTAAAACGCCTCCTACTAAAACCTCCAAGAAACTATGAATTTTACCTTCTATCCGACTTTGACAAACCAGTAATGCCATCAAAGCAGAGAGGGTTGCTATAAACATATTTTCTGAAATAAAAGTCATTGCAGTAGCTAATGAGAAAGCAACTGCTGCATGGCCGCTGGGCATTCCCCCTTGTAGAGGTGTTCCTCTACCAAAATAAGCCTTTAAAGCAATAGTGCTAAAAATAACAATAATTAATACGATAAAAGTAATATGTATTGGTGATTGTCGTACTCGTGTCAACAAAATATGTGTATAAGGATTTATTCTATGAAAAAAGATTAAGTAGGCTACAAGAATAGAGTTAATCGCAGCTATAAGTACCGCTCCTGCCGCCACATTTTTTGCAATCTTAGCAAACAAATGATACTTGTCAGTGATTAAGTCAATGGCAGCCTCAATAGAAGTATTGATCATTTCTGCAATAATTACTACAGATATTGTGAGAAATAAAATCAAAATTTCTGTTCTTGCTAAATCAAAAAATAAACTTAATACTAAAACAACAATAGCAGCAAAAAAGTGAATCTTCATATTTCTTTGAGTTTTGAGGGCATAAATAATGCCCTCAAAAGCATAATTAAAGCTTTCAATAAGTTTTCTTACCTTCATCACTGCACAACCCCATTTACTCACGTTTTATTCCCAACTGCTGCAATACAGCCTCCTCTTTGGCTCTCATTTCTTTTGCATCCTCTTCCTCCATATGGTCATAGCCCATAAGGTGAAACATACTGTGGACTGTTAAAAAAGCCATTTCCCTCTCAAAGGAATGTCCGTACTCTTTTGCTTGTTCTATGGCTTTTTCTACAGATATCACGATATCTCCTAGTATTTTTTCTTCAAGAACAGGACTATCATCATCTACCATAGGAAAAGATAATACATCTGTGGGACAATCTTTTTCTCTATAGGTTTTATTCAGTTCATGAATTTCTTCATTATCCACAAAGGATAAGCTCACTTCGTAGTCGGTTTCCCATCCTTCATAATCTAAAGATGCCTTCACTAGTTTTTCTAAAGTTTTCACTAATGTTTCTTCTACTTCTATGATCTCTTGTCTATTATCAATTTCCAGCTCCATAGGTTTTTCTTCCCTTCAATTCTTTGATATCTGTATCAGGATATTCAATTCTTTCATGAAAAATACCTAACATCACCTTAACAAAGGTCTTTTTAATAATATCTACTTCCTTTAAAGTCAGGTTACTTTCCTCTAGCTGTCCGTCCTCCAGCTTGTCCTGGATGATTTTATGGGTAAGATTTTCTATCTTCTCCTTTGAAGGACTGGACATACTTCTTACAGCAGCTTCAACAGAGTCCGCCAGCATCACAATAGCAACCTCTTTTGTTTGAGGCTTAGGACCGCCATATCTAAAGCTCTGTTCATCAATGTTTTCGCCATTTTCTCCATTTTTTGCCTTATGATAAAAATATGCCACCAATGTATCTCCGTGATGTTGCTCTATAAAATCCCTTACCTCTGATGGAAGCTTATATTTCTTGGCTAGGTCTACCCCATCCTTTACATGTCCTGTAATAATTAAACTGCTTAAGGAGGGGGTTAACTTATCATGAGGATTCTCAGAAGTTAACTGATTTTCTTTGAAAAAATAAGGTCTTTTTATTTTACCAATGTCATGATAAAAAGCCCCAACTCTTGCCAATAATGCATTGCCTCCTACTGCATCCGCCGCTGCTTCACTCAAGTTGCCTACAATGATACTATGATGATAGGTTCCAGGCGCCTCTATTAATAACTTCTTCAAAAGAGGTTGATTGGGATTGAAGAGTTCCACTAATTTTAGTGGCGTAACCACTTCAAAGAGAGATTCCCATAGGGGTAATGTCCCTACTGTTAGTATGGAACAAAATAACCCATTTAAAACCCCATAAAATCCATAGGTTAATACCTTCGTCACTTCGTTACTATTGATAAATCCAATACCAATAATGGTAGCAATATTGACAATACTAACGATCATTCCAGAAAGAAATATATTTGCTCTTTGTTGTGTATTAATGACACTAAAAACCCCGGCTGTACCTCCTAGAATAGCCATAGCAACGAAGATCATATCATTGCCGATTATGATGCTTACTAAAATGGTCAAACATATATTTACCAAGAGTGCCAATCTTGCTTCAAGGAGAATCGCCACCAGCATAGCCGCAACTGCTACTGGTATGATATAAATAGAGATACCAGCTACACCTTTTGCAATTAAAAGGGTACCTAAAATAATCATCAGTGCCATTAAAAGTTTATCGGTTTTTTGCAAAATTTCTCTGTTAAATACATAGATATAGGCAATGATTAAAATTTCCAGCACCAACACGATGAAGGCTATGCCTAGATATAGCATTACATCTATTCTGCTATCATCTGTTAAGATAGCTAATTCCCTCAGTAATTCTAGGCGATCATAAGTGACAAGATCTCCTTCTCTTAGTATAAGGTCACCCTTTTTTATCATAATTCTTTCAACACTTTCTACAGCTTCACGGCGAAGTCTTTCCGTAGCCTCTATATCGAAAAACATATTTGGTCGAATACTAGCATGAATCACTGTAATAGCTAATTCTTTTAGTGCTTCATTGAAATCTTCTAGTCCTATTATATAATCCTTTATATTGCCTTTTTCCAGCTGTAGGTTTTCCACCTTAATTCCTGTATTCATATTTTGTGCAATAATTTCATAAATATAGGTTTCCAGATAATTAAGTCGGTCTAAAGGAGCCGTTAAAGCAGTTTGAAGATTTTCTTTATTTAAATTCAAGTGATTTTGCTCTTCTATAATACTTTGTTTTTCTTCTTGATCTAATTCTTCATTCTCTCTTACTCCATAAACCAATTGAAAAAAACTTTCAATATCTTTTTTCACTTCAATATGAACTCCATTATCAAAGTAATAAATTAACTCTACAGACTCCGATGCCTGTTCCTTTAGTTTTTGTGTTGTCCACCGATCTTCTATATCCTTAGGGGAATAAATATCTGCTGGAGCCTTGTGACCTAAGGATAGGTCAAATTTTTCTGGTCTTAAGCTTAATGTTAGCAAAGAAAAGATACTTACAAAAAAAATCATAGCAAGAAGTATATGCTGTAACCTTTTGGTTTTCAGATACCTTCCAATCAGGTTCTTTGAAAGCTTGTCTCTCCAGTCCTTTAAAAATTTCATGCTTTCTCCTCCTATGTGGACACCTCCTACATCTCCTATGAATCTGTTTTCATTTTATCAGCTAGATCATAGGCTTGAATAATCTTTTGTACTAGAGGGTGTCGAACAACATCTTTATCGGTTAAATAACAAAAGCCTACTTCTTTTATATCCTTTAGTATTGTGATAGCATGCTTTAATCCTGAAAACTTACCTCTAGGTAAGTCTATCTGTGTAATATCTCCTGTTACTACTGCTTTAGACCCAAAACCTAGTCGTGTTAAAAACATCTTCATTTGTTCTTTTGTGGTATTCTGTGCCTCATCTAGTATGATAAAAGAGTTATCTAATGTCCTTCCCCTCATATAAGCCAATGGAGCTACCTCTATTAAACCTCTTTCCATATATTTTTGAAATTTATCTCCTCCTAATATATCAAATAAGCTGTCATACAAGGGTCTAAGATAAGGGTCTACTTTATCCTTCAAATCCCCTGGTAAAAATCCTAAACTTTCTCCTGCCTCAACTGCTGGTCGTGTTAAAATAATTTTATTCACTTCTTCGTTTCTAAAAGCTTTTACTGCCATAGCAACCGCCAAATAGGTTTTTCCTGTTCCAGCTGGTCCCACACCAAAACTTAAATCCTTATGCTGAATTTCTTCTAAATATTGTTTTTGCCCTAATGTTTTAGGTTTTATAGGCTTTCCTTTAGCTGTGATTAAAAGGGCATCTCCTACAAGATCCTTAATCTTATCCTGATTACCCTCCAACATCATATTAATGATATAAGTCACATTTTGAATTGTCAGGCTCTCACCCTTTTTAACGACATTTTTCAACTCAACAATTAGTTTTTCTGCCAATCGAAGATTTTTTTCTTCTCCAATGAGGATAAGTTCTCCCTCTCTTGATATAATATCAATATTTATATGTTTTTTTATCAATTTGATATTCTCATCAAAATTCCCAAAAAGCTCTTTAATAAAGTGCATATCCTGTACAACCATTCTTCTTTGTTGTTGATTTTCCAAAGACTAGTCCTCCTCAACTTGTTCAAATTCTTCAATTTCTTGGATTTGTAATTTCTTTTGTTCACCAATTTCTTCTAAAACCTCAATAATTAAGTTGCCATGTAATGTATTGTTTTCAACAGTAAATTCTGTATTACTGCCAAGTATCCTAAGATCCTTAGGGATTTGTTCCACCAACTCCTCTATCAAAACTTCGTGCAAAGTATTTTTTGCTACTTCTATATCCACCTTCTCTGTAACTTCTATTGCCTCATAAATCTCTTCCGTTATAATTTCGACGGGGAGGCCTTTATTCCTCCATTGAATAGGCTTTTTTGAAGTTTTTTCAATGACATATGTTTCATAGGGATGGTCGCCTTTACTTAGAGCAAGCTCTAATTCTCCCAACTTGATGACTCTTCTTGTATACTTTTCTCCTGTTTTTTCTTTATTTACCTTCACCAATGGCGTGGTCTTTTCTATCTCATAATAGGTTCTTGCATACACCTCTCCATAAGCATGCAAATAGATAGCAGCCTCCATTCCTTCTCTTTGTATCAGTCCTGTAATAAGAAGATCTCCTTCTGCTACGATATCTCCCTTGTCAATCACTGCATCACCATTTCTAGCAATGACTCTTTCAATCACACCACTTTTTCTAGCTACTACATCACAAGGAGTATCCTTATCAATTTTGGGAGGTGGAGGTGTTTTTTCAACAACTTCTATCTTAGCATGTATACCATTGATTTCTATTCCAATCCAGGCTAAATCATGGATACTCAACAATGTGTTATTTTCAATTTCCCTTAGATCAATAGCATACCTATTTACTCCTGGTTTAAAGCCAATTTCCTCCAAAACCGTTAATATTTCTAAGCTAGATACCCTCTCATTGCCAGTCACGTCTATCACTAAAACAAAACTTGATACTACTAGCAATAGAATTAAAGAAAAAAATGCCCCCAATATAAGCATTTTTCTTTTCTTTACTTTACTAAACCAAAATGGATAGCCATTTTTTTCTGATATATATACTTTACAGCCTGCCCTTCTAGCAAGTTTACGTAGTGTTTTAAATCCCCTGATGCCTATTTTTGCCTCTAGGGTTGTATAATTGATTCTTTTAATATCCCACAAATAAACTTCTTTTGCAATACACATGTTAATAAATTTTTCTAAAGCTAATCCTTCTATTTTTATAATAACATAGCCTCTTAAATAATTCCATAGTTTCAGTATCAACAACTATATCACCCCTTAATCTGTAAATTCCACCTGCTGAATCTCTCCTATTATGATGATCTCCTCTAGAATAATATTTTTTATGAGCAAGTTTTTTCCAATGATCCTCAACACGCCACTTTTTGTATTGATTCTTATTCGATTACTGCTATATTCAATGATACCTTTATGATTTTCTATATAGATTTGGAGATTGCCTACCATAGTAATTTTAGGTATATCCAAAATAATATCTTTAGGCAGCTCTAAAATTTCCGCTAAACTTTTCTTGATCTCTTCATTTTTTTTCATTCGGCACACCTCCCCATATATTCAATTTTTATGCTTTATTGCTTTTATGTAGACCAAAAAAAAGATAGAAGATGTAGTATCATCTTCTATCTTCTTAAAGCTTTAGGTTTTCCTAATATCTCTGACATAATAATCCCTTGCAACAAAGTCTCTTCGTCAAAGGAAATTTCATGATTTAAAGGGCTTTCTTGAATCTCATCTTCGTAGATGTTTTTTTGTTTTGGCTTATTTCTATATTCTTTATTAGGTTTGCTTTCTTCTAATGTGTACTTTGTTTCCAAAACACTATCCTCTATATGCTGCTGATCATAGTCTACATATTCATAAGGGATATCCTCTTCAGGTGTAGAAGGCTGTTCCTTAAATACTTGATCAAAATCTCCTTTAAGCTCCTGCAAAAGCTCCCCTAATCTCCCTCTATTGTGTTGTCGGGTTGTGTCATTTTTTTGAGGGGTTGAGGACTTATTTGCCTTTTTATTGTTGCCAAAAATAGAGGTTATAACAGCAAAAATAACAAATATAATAATACTTTCCACAGCTGCATCACTTCCTTTTTAATATCGGCTGTGGTATCAGCCTTATTCCTGTTGCGTCTATGCTATTTTTTTAAGTCCTTCTTCTCAGTATCATCAGCTGGTCGATTGACCTTTGATATAGCTTCTCTCATATTGGTATCAGCTAAAACGTTCTTCATGTTATAGTAATCCATAACACCTAGTTTGCCGTCTTTTAAAGCTGAGGCCATCGCCCTTGGAACTTCTGCTTCTGCTTCTACAACCTTCGCTCTCATTTCCTCCACTGCCGCCTTCATTTCTTGTTCCTTTGCCACCGCCATAGCTCTTCTTTCCTCTGCCTTAGCTTGAGCAATACGCTTGTCAGCCTCTGCTTGGTCTGTCTGAAGCTGTGCACCTATATTTCTTCCAATATCTATATCAGCAATATCAATAGATAAAATTTCATAAGCAGTTCCTGCATCTAGACCTTTATGCAAAACAGTTCTAGAGATCAAATCTGGATTTTCCAAAACATCCTTATGGGTACCAGCTGAACCTACGGTAGTTACAATACCTTCCCCTACCCTAGCTATGATGGTTTCTTCTCCAGCCCCACCGACAAGTCTTTCGATATTGGCTCTTACAGTAACTCTAGCTTTAGCCATTACCTCTATACCATCTTTTGCAACAGCAGCAATCTTAGGGGTCTCAATTACCTTAGGATTAACACTCACCTGTACCGCCTGTAACACATCTCTACCAGCTAAATCAATAGCTGCTGCTCTTTCAAACTCTAGATTGATGTCTGCTCTTTGAGCAGCGATTAAAGCATCTGCTACCTTATTTACGTCTCCCCCTGCTAAATAGTGGGCCTCTAGTTTATCAATATTCAAATCCAAGCCTGCCTTATTAGCTTTGATCAAAGGATTTACAATTCGTATCGGCTGCACTCTTCTAAAACGCATCCCCACCAGTGTGAAGATTCCTATTTTTACTCCTGAAAAATACGCTGTAATCCATAATCCTACTGGTATAAAACTTAGCAGAATTGACAGCAAGATAAAAGCAACTGCTAGTAAAATAAGCAATGGAACAAATGCTGGCATACAAAATCCCTCCTAGTTAATTTTTTTTACAATGATTCTTCGACCTTCAACCTTCACTACCTTTACTTTGCTTCCTGCTTCAATAAAAGATCCTTCTGAAACTACATCCAACAACTCCCCTTGGATATCTATTGTTCCGGCTGGTCTTAACAAAGTAACTACAGTTCCCTCCATACCTTCATATTGATTATATCTACCGGTAGCACTATATCCCTGTTCTTTTTTCATTTGTGTACCTAGTATAATCCTATCAAAATGTTTGCTTCTAGGAGCATACTTTAAGATTAAAACAAAGGCGGCTATCGTCAAGACAAAAGATATAAGTAAAGAAACTATCGCACTAAATGGTGAGCTGGAGGCCATTACAATACTTATAATGATACAGATAATACCTCCTATTCCTGGAACACCAAAGCCAGGTGCAAAGGCTTCGATCAATAATAGTAAAAGTCCTACTAAAAATACCATTAGTACCGCCCATCCTGCATTACCAGCTAAAATGGCTCCACCAAAATACAGGGAAAAAGCTATAAAACTAACGGTTCCTCCTACACCAAATCCAGCGGTAAACACCTCTATTAATAAGCCTATAAAGCCTATTGTCAATAGCATCGGTGCTACATAAGCACTAGTCATAACCTGTGCTAATTTTACTCTGCCTGGTATAGGCATCACAACAATGTTTGCACCTTGAATCCCTACTGACTGCAGAATATCCTTATAATTTTCTTCTACATGGTCGGCAAATCCTATTTGTTTTGCCTGCTGAGTGGTTAAGTTCAGTAGCCTGTTTTCTTCAATGATATCGGGGATTTCAATGCTACTATCCGCCATAGAAGCTACTAGCTTAGGATCCCTTCCCTTTTCTTCTGCTACTGTTCTTAATAAACTAGTCCAGAAGGATAAAGATTTTTCGGTATTTGGCACTGGTTCAGCTGAACCTATGGTACTGCCAGGGGCCATAACAATAGTATCTGCAGAAATCGTCAACAGTACTCCTGCTGACTCCGCCTTTGTATTGACAAAGGAAATAGTTGGAAGACCAGCCGCCATTATGGCTTTGCTTATTTTTTCTGCAGAGTCAATTCTACCTCCATAGGTATCTATTTCAAGTATGATTGCTACTGCATTTGGATCTTCCTTTACAACACTTATATTGTCCCTTACATATTCATCTACTGCTGGCCCAATTTCTCCTTCTATTGGAATGACATAAACAGTATTTGCTGCCGTGGTTCCAATAGAAAAAAAGGGTAGGACTGAAAATACAAAAACAAAGATTAAGAAAGCAAGCCATCTTTTTCTCATTTTATCACCTCACCTTTTTTAAAAAACTATTATAAAATCATTATACCATTAATCACCTCATTATCATAATAGTTATCAAGAGATTATCCTATTCCCTTTTGTTGTTGATGTGTGTTTATAAAGCTAAATATATAAGCTATAATAAATATGCTACATCCGCTACGCCACAGGGAGAGTTCCTCAGGCACATAAAAGGCATAGGTGCCTGAAGAACCGTCAGACTGCATGAAAATTGTCACACTGAGTTGTAAAAATTTATTGCAACTTAATATATATATACGCTTCTTTGTCCATTCTAAACGATAAAATCTATTTAAAAAGCTGCTTGTATCTTAATACATGCAGCTACTGGATCTTTATTGTTGCTGTAATAGGGTAGTGATCAGAAGCTCTACTCTTTATTACATCATATTTAAGAGGCCTTAGATTTTTATGGGTAAAGATATAGTCAATCCTAGCAGATAATACTGGAAGGTCAAAAGTAGGCTCTTCATCTTTACCAGTTGCATAAGCTGCATCTATTAGTCTTTTACTGATGAGTTGAATTTCCTTACTTTTAGGCTTTGCATTGAAGTCTCCAACTAAAATAACATCATCTGAAATCGTATCCATATACTTCTCAATGGCATTTACTTGATTTTGACGCTCTTGTTGGTTTAATCCTAAGTGTGTTACAAGAAAGTTTATTTTTTTTCCCTTTACATCGATAACAGCAGTTAAAAGACCTCTTCTCTCCCTACCACTGGGCAAATGAAAATTTTCATAGGACTCTATTGGATATTTGCTAAGAATCCCATTGCCATACTTACCGCCTAATAAATTAACATTGTAACCATACACATATTCCATAGATAACTTCTCACTAAGGTATTTTATTTGATCTTCAAATCTTGATCGAACTACCCCGTTATCTAACTCCTGTAAGCCGATGATTTCAGCACCACTTTTTTTAATTACTTCAGCAATTTCGTCTAAGGAATATTTCCCAAATAAATTTCTTCCATGATGAATATTATAAGACATGATTTTCAATGTATTTACACTACCTCCATCTGACACATATTCCATCAGCATTACTTCAGATGCCATCTCAATCTCTTCTTCTTCCACTTCTTCTTCTACTTCTTCTATCTCAACAGGTATTCTTATGTTACCACTGGAAACAAAAATTAATTCATCAATCTCTTCTAAATCTGCAGCTTTATTGGTAATGTAAAATATATTTTTTCTTAATAGGGGAGTTTCTTTAGACAGATAATTTTCTAAAACAAAAAAATGAGTAAGCCTTTTTTCATGATTCACAGCTTCTAACGCTATTTTTCTGACATTTTTGGGAGTAATAACTTCTATATGAGAGACAACGCCTTCTTTTAAATACTTTATTCCCTTAATTTCATCGTCAGCAGAAGGGTTTATTTTTAAGGTGAATCCTAACAAAAAAAATAAGATGAGTATAAAAATGATGGGTATTTTTTTATTGATGATCACGGTATCTGTCCCCTCTTGAAAGTATAATATTTTGATAATTCTATTATAGCATAGGGGCAGAATATTTTATTTAATTGTTATATAAATAACGATTTGTAAATATTTCAAAATTTTTATGTATTGTTTACAATAAATAAACCCGGAATATATCCGGGTTATCTTTTTATTGTAATTGCTGTTTAACAATTTGATTAACTGTCTTGCCATCAGCTTTACCCTTTACTTTTGGTAGCACGGCAGCCATTACTTTTCCCATTTCCTTCACAGAGTTAGCACCTATTTCAGAAATAGTTTCCTTCACAATTTTGGTTACTTCTTCCTCTGACAGCTGTTGTGGTAAGTACTGTAGCAGAACACTTATTTCTCCCTGTGTTTGTTCAACGAGATCTTGTCTACCACCTTTTTCAAACTCTTCGACAGCATCTTTTCTTTGTTTCAGTTGTCTTGAAATAATTTCAATGACATCCTGCTCTTCGAGTTCTACTCTTTTATCCACTTCAACCTGTTTTATCTCAGACCTTATTAATGTAACTACATTTTTGCGAAGTTGATCTTTATTTTTCATGGCTTCTTTAAGATCATTCGTTAATCTTTCTTTGAGGGACATCCTTTTCACCTCTGCTTAAAATAAAATACTTAGAACTTTTTAGTGTTTTTTCTACGTGCAGCTTCAGCTTTTTTCTTACGCTTTACGCTTGGCTTTTCATAATGCTCTCTTTTTCTTACTTCAGACAATACCCCAGACTTAGCGCATTGTTTTTTGAATCTACGAAGCGCATTATCTAGCGATTCATTATCTCTAATTTTCACTTCTGACATTTTACTTCTCCCTCCCTCCGCGAGCACCCGCTGTGCTTGATGTATAGCAGCATAAATGCTATATTTGCAAGTGGGATTAATACAATACTTTGTTATTATACATTAAAAATAAAGTTGATGCAATATAAATTTTAACCTGGTGGCCATAACATTTGTCTTCCACCTAATAGATGGAAGTGAAGATGATCCACCGTCTGACCTCCTTGTTTCCCACAGTTATTTACTATTCTAAATCCTTCTTCTTTGATACCTAGTTCCTGTGATAATTTTTGTATCACTTTAAATATTTGAGGAAGAATTTCTTGTAAATCTTCTTCTGTAGCATGTGCCATAGATACAATATGTTTTTTTGGAATCACTAATACATGATTAGGAGCCGTCGGTTGAATATCTTTAAAAGCCACAACTTTATCATCTTCATATAAAATTGCAGCTGGTATTTCTCCCTTCACAATTTTGCAAAAGATGCACTCTGACATAATACACCTCCTTACACATTACCTTCATAATCTATTATTCAACAGAAAATAAAAAATTCCTTTAATTTTAAAAAAGTTTATATTTATAGAAGTTCTCCTATAATAAATTCTTTCTCGAAGGTTGCTAAAAAGACGTTTCTTAGTTCCCCCTCTAAACAATCCTCACTCTTTACTAGTACCTTTAAATAATTATCAGTAAAACCTTCTATATAACCTTGTATTTCTTTAGAAGCTGTTTCAAATAATACAGTCTTAACTCTACCAATAAACTGTTGATAATAATTATTCTGCATTTGATTTCCCAGAGTAATTAACTTTTCGCTTCTTAAATGTTTTGTCTTTCCTTCTACCTGTTCTTTAAACTCTGCTGCAGGAGTACCTTTTCTGGGGGAGTATTTAAAAACATGAAGGCTACTGAAGGCCATTTCTTCTACAAATTCATAGGTTTGCTGAAAGTCTTCCTCTGTTTCTCCTGGAAAACCTACGATAATATCTGTTGTCAAAGCCACCTGCGGATATACCTGACGGATTTTCTTAACAATCTCTCTATACTCTCCAGTAGTATATTTTCTATTCATACCCTTTAAAATTTTATCACATCCACTTTGCAGAGACAAATGAAAATGCTCACAAATCTTAGATAAACTAGAAAGCTGTTGTAAAAAATCCTCTGTAAAGAGGGTAGGTTCTAGAGAGCTTAGTCGTATTCTTTCTAATCCACTTATGGCATTGACTTCTTTTAATAAATCTATGAAGGCATCTTCGTCTTTAAAATCTTTTCCATAGGAGGCTACATGTATACCTGTTAAAACCACTTCTTTAAAGCCGTTTGCTGTCAGTTCTTTGATTTCTTCGATCACTTCTGCTTTTTTTCTACTTCTAATGGGACCTCTTGCATAGGGAATAATACAATAAGCACAATATTGATTACAACCTTCTTGTATTTTCAAAAAGGCTCTTGTTTTTTCTTTTACATCCCTGATGGACATTTCTTCGAACTCTTTCACCTTCATAATATCATCAACCATATTGATTTTTTCATCAGGGTCACAGTGTTCTACTAAATCAACAATTTTACTTCTATCATTGGTGCCAATAACAATATTTACCCCCTCCACCTCCAGAACTTCCTCTGGAGCAGTTTGGGCATAACAACCTACAACCCCGATAATGGCATCAGGATTGCCCCTTTTTACCTTGCGAATAAACTGTCTTGATTTTTTATCGCCAACATTGGTTACAGTACATGTATTGATCACATATACATCTGCTGCTTGAGTATCAGCTACAATTTCATAGCCTGCCTTTTCAAACAGCTCACTCATAGCCTGGGTTTCATATTGATTGACTTTACAACCTAAAGTATGAAAAGCTACTTTTTTCACAAACTAACCTCCTAAATCTCCTAACTCGTACATCATTATGCTTAACACTGTAAAACCAGCGGTTTCTGTCCTTAAGATTCTAGGGCCTAAAGTAACCGAATGGACATTTTTATCTTTCACTAAATCTATTTCCCCTTCTTCAAAACCACCCTCTGGCCCAATCCATATACCTATTTTTTTGATATTTTTTGTATCCAAAGAGGTCAGTAATCCTTTGATTCCTTGTACCACTTCTCTTTCATAGGCAATCATATTTAAGTCATTTTCTTGAGCCTGTTGCAGAGCTTCTTTTAAAGAAATAGGGGACTCAACGTGAGGAATTCTCCCCCGCTTACTTTGCTTAGCGGCTTCAATGGCAATCTTCTGCCATCTATCCACTTTTTTTTCTTTATCTTTATCATCTTTAAATTGAACCACTGTTCTATTAGTAATAATAGGAACAATCGATTTAATACCCATTTCCGTTGTTTTTTGGATAATTAGCTCCATTTTAGTAGCCTTGGGTATAGATTGATAAAGGATCACTTCGATAGGTGCTTCGGTTTTCAATGGCATTTGGTCTTCAATAGACAAAAGAACCTCTTGTTTGGATATGTTTTTTATTTTTCCTATATACTCATACTTCTCTCCATCACAAACCTCCAGCAAATCTCCTGTCGATAACCTTAAAACCTTTGAAATATGTTTTACATCTTCTCCTACAATAGTAATTTCTTTCGTAGGCAGGTGAACATCAGCAGCAGTCACAAAAAACCTATTCATGCTTTTCACCTGGCACTTTTGAAACGATAGCTGCCCACTCTCCCATGGTCTCTACCTTTAAAATCTCTAAGCCCACAGAAGTTAAATTTTCCTTCACAACATCAATTCTATCTAAGATAATCCCTGAAGCAATAAATATACCCTCTTCCACTAAGAAACTTTTGATATCTTTACTTAAAATCATAATGATCTCTGCAATGATGTTAGCCACAACAACATCTGCCTTCTCACTAACAACCTCCATAAGGTTCCCTCTTCGAATACTTACGATATCCTCAACCTCATTCAGTTTCGCGTTGTTTGCTGTTGCATCCACCGCTACTTCATCTATATCTACTGCCACGACTTTTTGAGCCCCTAGCTTTGCCGCTGTAATAGCTAGAATTCCACTACCGCAGCCAATATCAAAAACAGTTGTGTGGTTTTTTACATGGTTTTCTAACTCCATCACACACATCATGGTGGTTTCATGGGTACCTGTTCCAAAAGCCATTCCTGGGTCCATTTCGATGACCAATTCGCCCTGTTGCTTTTCATAGTTCTCCCATGTTGGTTTAATCACAATATTTTTACCAAGTCTTGTCGTCTTATAATACTTTTTCCAAGAATGACTCCAATCCTCTTCATGCACCTCTAGGGTGGTTACTTCTCCTATACCAATGTCTAAACCATACTCTGGCAGCAATGCCACCAGCTGGCGAACTTCTTCTATTTTATCTATTAATTCAGGGGTTTCTGGCAGGTAACCCTTCACAATTGCACCTTCATAATGATTTTGGAAGATAGATTCATCCACATAATCCCATAAATTTTCATCCTTATCCAGGAAGTTAAAATCATTAGGATCTTCTATCACAACACCAGCTACTCCAGCATCATACAGGATATTAGAAACTGCCTCCACTGCTTCTGTCGTAGTTTTTATTGAAACCTCAACCCATTCCATCCTATCACATCCTTAAATAATATCCCATTATACTAATGGTATTATACCCAGTATTTCTCAAAATACCGTTCTTCATTAAGAAATTTTTTTCTTCGCTGAGCTTATGTAGCATATCATTTCCTATTCAGTTATCATAAGCGTTAACTTAATACAATTATTTCCAAAGTTCTGTCGAACTGTCTTCCTGAGGGTAGTGAAGGATCTTGGAATAACAATGACAAATTATGATTTAAGTTAACGCTAATGATTCAGTTATAATAAAATCACTCTAAAATAGAGTGATTTTATTACAATATGTTATTACTGCACACCAAATACATCTTTTACCTTGTCAAAAAATGACTTTCTATTTTGATGTATTTCTTCTCCACTTTCAGCTGCAAATTGCTTTAACATGTCTTTTTGTTTTTCTGTTAAGTTTTTAGGGGTTTCTACAACAACCTTTACATATTGATCCCCTTTACCATAGCCTTTAGGATTTTGAATACCCTTTCCTCGCAAACGGAAAATAGTACCACTTTGCGTACCCTCAGGGATCTTGTATTTTACTTTTCCTTCTAGCGTAGGCACCTCTAACTCTTCGCCTAAAGCCGCCTGCACAAAAGTAATAGGTATTTCACATAAAACATTGTAGCCATCCCTTTCAAAAATCTTATGGGGCAATACTCTTAAAATTACATATAAATCGCCATAAGGTCCACCCTTTAGCCCAGGTTCCCCCTCGCCACGCAGAGGTATAATAGATCCATTATCAACACCGGCTGGGATTTTAACTTTGATCTTTTTACGTTTTCTTTCCTTACCCTTCCCATTACATGTGGAACAAGGAGTTTCGATAATCTGCCCATCTCCTCCACACTGGTCACAGGCCTTTACATTAACAATTTGCCCTAAAGGTGTTCTTTGTACATAGCGTACCTCACCTGTTCCTTTACAATGAGGACATGTCTTTTTAGAAGTTCCTGGTTTAGCACCACTACCATTACAGGTCTGACAATTTTCATATTTATGAAATTCCACTGTCTTTTCTGTACCAAAGGCAGCTTCTTCAAAGCTGATACTTTGCTCATACTTTATATCGGCACCCTTCTGAGGACCACTTCGTCGCCTTGAAGAAAAACCCCCTCCAAACATGTCAAAGATATCACCAAAAATATCTTCAAAGCCACCGAAACCAGCATGACCATCAAAACCGCCACCAGCACCATTCATACCAGCATGCCCAAATTGATCATAACGTTGTTTTTTCTCAGGAGAACTCAATACCTCATAAGCTTCATTCAATTCCTTGAACTTTTCTTCCGCTACTTTATCTCCGGGATTTTTATCGGGATGATACTTCATAGCTAATTTTCGGTAGGACCTTTTTATCTCTTCAGGACTGGTATTTTTATCTACGCCCAGCACTTCATAGTAATCTCTTTTACTCACCTTACCACCGCCTTTCACTATATTTATTATAGGATGATAGGCTTTTAACCATAAATCATATTATATTGCAGTTTACAGATTTAATCAACTGATTTTATCAAGTTATTAAGTATGAGGACACCTCAAGGTGTCCTCATTAGATCTATTTGTTTTCATCATCCTTAACTTCTTCATACTCTGCATCTACTACATTTTCATCCTTTTGCTCACCAGCACCAGTGCCTTCGCCTTGCTGAGCTTCTTGTGCTTGTTGATACATCTGCTGAGAAATGGCATGGAAAGCATTGTTTAAGTCCTCAATAGTCTTCTTCATTTCTTCAACATCATCAGATTCTAAGGCTTTTTTAAGCTTCTCTATCTCTGCTTTTACCTTATCTTCATCTTCTTTATTGATTTTGCCTTCCATCTCTTTTAAGGTTTTCTCGGTTTGATAAATTAATGTGTCTGCTTGATTGCGAACCTCTACTTTTTCCTTACGCTTTTTATCTTCTTCTGCAAATTGTTCAGCTTCTTTCACCTTTGCTTCAATATCTGTATCTGAAAGATTGGTAGAAGCTGTAATAGTAATCTTTTGTTCTTTACCAGTACCTAAGTCCTTAGCAGAAACATTTACAATACCATTGGCATCTATATCAAAAGTTACTTCGATTTGAGGAACACCTCTTGGGGCTGGTGGAATACCAGACAACTCAAATCTTCCCATAGTGATATTGTCAGCAGCCATCTGTCTTTCCCCTTGAAGCACATGTATATCTACCGCTGGCTGATTATCAGCTGCAGTGGAGAAGGTTTGGCTCTTCTTCGTAGGTATGGTTGTATTTCTTTCAATAAGTTTTGTAAATACACCACCTAAAGTTTCAATACCTAAGGATAATGGTGTTACGTCTAGTAATAGAACATCCTTTACTTCTCCTGTCAATACCCCAGCTTGAATAGCAGCACCGATAGCCACACATTCATCAGGATTAATACCTTTATGAGGATCTTTACCTGTAATCTTCTTTACTGCCTCTTGGACTGCTGGAATTCTAGTAGAACCTCCAACTAAAATTACTTTATCTAATTCTTGTGGTGAAAGCCCTGCATCATCTAAAGACTTTCTCATAGGCTCTAGTGTTTTTTCTACTAAATGAGCAGATATTTCTTCAAATTTTGATCTTGTTAAGTCCATGTTTAAATGCTTTGGTCCAGTATTGGTGGCAGTAATAAAAGGTAGATTTATATTAGTGCTCATAGTGCTGGAAAGTTCTTTTTTTGCCTTTTCAGCTGCTTCCTTCAGACGTTGTAAAGACATTTTATCTTGTCTTAAATCGATACCTTCTTGCTTTTTAAATTCTTCTGCAATATAGTCCATAACCACTTGGTCAAAGTCGTCCCCACCTAGATGATTGTTTCCATGGGTTGCTAATACCTCAAAAACCCCATCCCCTAGTTCTAGAATAGATACGTCAAAAGTACCTCCACCTAAGTCATATACTAATATCTTTTGTTGTTGATCTGTCTTATCCAATCCATAGGCTAGAGAAGCTGCTGTAGGCTCATTGATAATTCTTTGTACATTTAAGCCTGCAATTTTCCCAGCATCCTTTGTCGCTTGTCTTTGACTATCTGTAAAATATGCTGGTACGGTTATAACAGCATCTGTTACCGTTTGTCCTAAGTAGCTTTCAGCATCTGCCTTTAGCTTTTGCAGAATCATAGCAGATATATCCTGTGGTGTATAGGCCTTTCCATCAATATCTACTTTGTGATCTGTTCCCATATGTCTTTTAATCGATAAAATTGTTTTATCTGGATTCGTAATAGCCTGTCTTTTTGCAGGCTCTCCTACAATTCTTTCGCCATCTTTACCAAATGCAACAATGGAGGGTGTTGTACGGTTTCCTTCAGAATTTGGTATAACAACTGGTTCTCCTCCTTCTAATACTGATACGCATGAGTTAGTTGTACCTAAGTCTATACCTATTACTTTACTCATTTTTGTTTCCTCCTTCTAAATTTATCATTATATATAATTATTGATAACACGCTTTACTGAGCTACCTTCACCATAGCAGGTCTTAAAACCTTACCGTGGATTGTGTAGCCTTTTTGGAATACTTCTATCACTTCATCAGATTCAGCCTCAGCCTCTTCCCTCATCACTGCATGGTGCAGGTTCATATCAAAAGGTTTATGGAGGGCCTCAATTTCCTCTATACCGTGGTTTTTCAAGGTATCCTTCATTTGCTTTAGTACTAGCTCTATACCTTCATAAACAGGGTTTCCCTTGCTATCTTCGGTTTGGGAATCTAAAGCTCTCTCTAAATTATCAATGCTGCTTAAAAGCTCCAATGCCAATTTTTCATTAGCATAAAGATAGATATCACTTTTTTCTTTTTCAACTCTCTTTTTATAGTTTGTAAATTCCGCTTGAAGTCTTAACATTCTGTCATAATGATCTTTGCTTTCCTCTTCTTTTTCTTCAAGCTTCTTTTTCCACATGGCTATCTCATCACCTGTCCTTTGTGTTTCCATTTCATCTTGTACCGCTTCTAAATCGCTATGTATTTCTTCATAGATTTCTTCCTGCTGATTTTCTGTATTTTCCACAACTTCTTCTGAATTTACCTTCACTTTGTCCTCTGCCAAAGTTCTTCACCTACCCTTTTAGTTCATCTTTTAACCCTTTCTATATAAAAAACAAAGATAGAGTGCAAAATGCTATAGCACTTCGCACTGGTATTTTTATCTATATCTTGTTCTTAACAATTCATTTATATACTGACTAATTTGATTCATCACCCCAACCACATTGGAATAATCCATCCTAGTAGGTCCAATGACACTGAGTCTTCCAACAATCACACCATCAATTTTATAGGTAGCAGTTACTAAGCTGCATTCTTTAGCCTCTTGATAAATATTTTCACTGCCAATAGATATATTGATGCCGTCTTCTCTTGAAGCAGAGATAATATTACTGATGGTCTGTTTTTCTTCTAGCATCGTCAAAAAGGATTTTGCCTTAAAGACATCATTAAACTCTGGAAAGTTGAAAATATTCGTAGTACCGCTTAAAAACAACTCTGCATCCTCAATCCTGTCTAGAGCGCTAAAAATCTTTGGTACAACAGACTCAATAATACTATTGAATTCAGAAAGCTCTGTTCTTAAAAGTTCTAACATCTGATTTTCTATATCATTGATGGTCATACCTTGAAGCTTCTGATTTAATAAATTTGACACTTTTTCTAGCTGATCATGCTGAATACCTTCTTTAACACTTACCAAAGGGTTTTTGATAATGCCTGTGTCTGTTACCATAACAGCGATAATATTTTGTTGGTCTATTGGTACCAGTTGAACATGCTTTATTTTGTTTTCTTTGATTTGCGGTGTTAAAACTGCCGATGTATAGTTTGTAAGCTGTGAAATAATCTTTGAACTATACTGTAGTAGTTGCTCTACTTCCCCAAACTTCTTTAACAGGTTGTTTTGAATATTTTTCCTCTGAAGATCTGCAACCATTTTTATTTCCATTAAATTATCCACATATAGACGATAGCCTTTATCAGAAGGAATACGACCTGCAGATGTATGGGGCTGCATTAAATAACCCAGTTCTTCTAAATCTGACATTTCATTTCTGATGGTGGCAGGGCTAACACCCAGACTATACTTTTTGGACAAGGTCCTAGAACCCACAGGCTCTGCTGTTTGAATATAATCATGAATGATGGCCTGTAATATTTTTATTTTTCTATTGTTTAAATCCATCATATCACCTCAAATTATTAGCACTCTATCACATTGAGTGCTAATGATTCTGTTTTTAAAATATCATTTCATTTTATATTTGTCAAGACCTTTACAGAAATTTTTGTTAATCTAATAGCATCTCCTGAAAAACCATATTTGCTAGATCTATTCCTTTTGTAGTCAGTTTGATATGATCATCATTATAGATAATTAACTGCTGTTTTTTTAATTTTTCTAAAGTCTTGCCATATACTTCAAAGGGCGATTCTCCGAAACGTTTCTTAAAGTCCCCTATTGCTATTCCCTCCATCATCCTAAGACCCAAGAACATGGTTTCACTGATTTCATCTCTAACAGATAATAAGGTGCTGTTTTCCACTGGCTTTGTATTTTCTGTTACCTTCCTTATATACACTTCAACTTCTTTGCAATTATAAAATCTTTTTTCATGGAAGTAAGAATGTGCCGCTGCCCCAAAACCTAAGTATTGTTGATTTTTCCAGTAGGTAATGTTATGCTTGCATAAATGATTGGGTTTTGCAAAGTTGGAGATCTCATAATGAAGGTATCCTTGATGTTTTAAGTAACTGATGACATCATGATACATTTGGAGCTCCACCTCTTCTTGGAGTTTATGTATTTTTCCCTCCTCCATCCATGCTTCAAAAGGAGTATCCTCTTCAATGATCAGACTATAGGCAGAAATATGCGGCACCTGCAAGTCTACTACTTTCTTTAAGGAAGCATGCCACTCCCCCATGGTTTGATTAGGCAGTCCGAACATTAGATCTACATTGATATTGTTAAATCCCACTTTTCTAGCCTCATCAAGGTTTTTTTCAAAGTCTTGGTAGCGATGGATTCTTCCCAAGTTTCTCAGAAGATGATCCTGACATGCCTGCAACCCCATACTTAATCTATTTATACCGCTGTGATAGTAACTTTTCAGTTTCTCTATATTCAGCAAACCGGGATTTGCTTCTATAGAAACTTCCACTTCCTTCGATAGGCTATAATACTTATATAGGGTTGACGTAATTTCCTCTAACTGTTGTCCCTGTAGAACTGACGGCGTCCCTCCTCCTATAAAAACTGTCTGTATTTCGTAAGCAGCTGCTTGATCAGCATATAGCTCTATTTCTTTTTTTAACGCCTTTACGTAGACTTCTATTAAATTTTCTTTGTCAGCATAAGATGGAAAATCGCAATAATAACACTTTTTCTGACAAAAGGGTATGTGAATATATATACTTAAGGGTTTCAATACGCAAGCCTCCTTATTATAGATGTGCGCTTCTAAAGTTAAATTTTAATATACACGGTCTACGGTTTCGCCTCAAAACCGCGGGCTGCAAATGTAGCCCTTAGTATATTAAAATTTAGGGGCGCACATCTATATAGCAGCCTATAAACAAAACTAGTAAGCCCCGATACTGGAGATTACTAGTTTGTTTTATGAATCAAGTTTAGCTATCCAATTTCAATACCGACATAAAAGCTTTTTGTGGCACCTCTACACTACCCACTTGACGCATTCTCTTCTTACCTTCTTTTTGTTTCTCCAACAACTTTTTCTTTCTAGTAATATCTCCACCATAGCACTTGGCTAATACATCTTTTCTAAGGGCCCTTATGGTCTCTCTAGCAATAATTTTTTGTCCTATAGAAGCTTGTATAGGTACAGGGAACTGATGTCTTGGAATTTCATCCTTTAATTTTTCACACATTGCTTTTCCTCTAGGATAGGCTTTACTTTCATGAACAATAAAAGACAAGGCATCCACCTGTTCTGCATTAATCAAAATATCTAATTTTACAAGTTTAGCCTCTCTATATCCGATAAATTCATAATCTAAAGAACCATAACCCTTGGTCTTAGATTTGAGGGCATCAAAAAAGTCATAAATCACTTCATTTAATGGAAGCTCATAGTGAAGAATCACCCTTGTTTCCTCAATATATTCCATATTTTTCATTTCTCCACGACGCTCCTGACATAGTTCCATTACAGTCCCTACATAGGTGTTGGGTACCATAATATTGGCTTTGACTATAGGTTCCTCCATTTTTGAGATTTCTTGAGGTTTTGGAAGATTTGCAGGATTTTGTATCATCACTACTTCTCCGTCGGTTTTGGTAATTCTATAAATAACACTTGGAGCGGTTGTCACTAGGTCCAGATTAAACTCTCTTTCTAGTCTTTCCTGTATGATCTCCATATGCAGTAAACCTAAAAATCCACATCTAAATCCAAAACCTAAAGCAGCTGAAGTTTCCGGTTCGTAAACTAAAGCAGCATCATTTACCTGTAGTTTTTCTAGGGCATCTCTTACATCTTCATATTTTTCTCCTTCTGCAGGATAAATACCACAGTAAACCATAGGGGTAACTTTCCTATATCCTGGCAGGGGATTTTCTGTAGGATTTGCAGCGTCTGTAATGGTATCCCCTACACGACAATTCCTCACTTCTTTGATGCTAGCTGCTACATAGCCGACATCTCCAGCCTTTAATTCTCCCAGTTGAACAGGTCCTGGTGAATATACACCTACTTCTGTTACTTCAAAGCTTTTACCTGTAGCCATCATCTTAATTTTCATACCTTTTTTAAGAGTACCTTCCACCACACGAATATAGGCAACAACACCCTTATAATTATCATAATAAGAATCAAAAATCAATGCCTTTAGAGGTGCTTCTGCTGATCCTGTAGGTGCTGGCACCTTGGCTACAATAGCCTCTAGCACATCTATAATGTTGATACCCTCTTTTGCAGAGATCAATGGTGCATCATGGGCCTCTAGACCAATAACATCCTCTATTTCCTTTTTGATTTCATCGGGTCTGGCACTAGGTAAATCAATTTTATTGATCACCGGTACAATTTCTAAATTTTGTTCTAAGGCTAAATATACATTTGCTAAAGTCTGTGCTTCAGTTCCTTGAGCAGCATCTACTACTAAGATTGCCCCCTCGCAAGCAGCTAAACTTCTAGAAACCTCATAAGTAAAGTCTACATGCCCAGGTGTATCAATCAAGTTTAAATAATATTCTTCTCCATCCAAGGCTTTATACACTAATCGAATACTTTGGAGCTTGATGGTAATACCACGTTCTCTTTCTAGTTCCATGTTGTCCAATACTTGTTCCTGCATTTCTCTCTCGCTTATTAGACCAGTACTTTCGATCAGTCTATCAGCCAAGGTAGATTTTCCATGATCTATATGGGCAATAATGGAGAAATTTCGAATCTTTTTTTGTCTATCGCTTGGCATTTATGTATTCCTCCTTTAACTTCACAAATCCATAACTTTATAAATTATATCATACTATGTTTATGGTTGGTAGCTATTCTAGGTTGTATTTGAAAAAAAATGTCGGTATACCCCGACATTTCCTATTTTTTCCACAAACCTATGTAGCTGTTGTAATATTCTATAATATCCTTCTTCTACAAACACAGTAACCCTGTCTATAGATTCATTTTTGATATAAATAGATTCTCCCACAATATAAAGCACAGTGTATTGCTCCTGCACCTCGTAACCTAACACCTTTGTTTCATCTAAAGCCATCATTTCCCTCAGCGCATAGTCTACTGCTAAAATCCCTGTCACTAAAAAAACTAGAATCAATATTAAGATTAGTAGTAGTTGTTTCTTTTTCTTTTTATACTTTAATTTTTCCTCTACTCTACTCATCTACATCACCATTGGTATTGTAGACACTTTTATTATTTTATAAACCTATTCTTTCATATGTTCTAATGCCTCTGCCAATACTTCTCCTAAATAAACCGCTGTTCTTTTGGCTTCTTCAATGGTATTTGCATTACTTCCTACCTCAATTAAAGCTGTATAATCTGTTAAAAATTGATTAAATCTACCATAGGGTTTTACTAAAATATGTTTACTAAAACCAGGATACTTACTATCACTAACCGCCTTTATATAAGTAGCAAAGGTTTCTACCTGTCTGCGATTAGGAGTTTCTGGTCCGATAACAAATTGAAACCTAGTGGTTGTTTCATTATTGATAGTAGTTCTGTTATTTGCAATAAGTGCCTCCCTATTTGGGTTTGTTTCGATATGATCATATCCATCTCTGTGAATATCAAAAACTACCTTGATGGATGGATTTTCTTTTAGTATTCTTTCAGCAGTTTGCAATGACCTGCTGTAGGAGCCACTATAGGAAGGATAGTCATGATAAGTAGTATCATGAATAACGTTGAATCCCCTTCGTTCTAATTCCTTTGTAAGAATCTCTCCTATAGTAATAACAGAATATTCCTTTCTGAGGGTATGGTAATTCCCCTCTGAAGCTGGCTTATAGGATTCTGTACCATGGGTATGATAAATTAAAATGTGGGGTTTCCCCTCTTCAAATTTTATTTGCTTAGGCTTTTCTGCATCGATAGATAAGTTGCTGGTATTTAAACTATCTACAATATCCTCTTCGCCAACTAAATAGATACCTTCCCATAACTCCCCTAGATCATCTTTATCGTGATTTTCAGTACTATCTTCAGGCAGTGTCCCTGCCGCTATAGCATCCTCCGTATCTTCTACAAAAAATATATCTCTTGTTGGATCTTCAGGAGTTTTAGGTTCTTCTTTTGCTACCTCTATATCTTGGGTAAGACTAGCAGGAAACTGGGCTTGTACAAAGGTAATTGGATTTCTAAAATCAACAAAAAATATATTATGTACAAAGGAGGAATACAAATTGTCTATATAACTACTAAGACTTATTTTCTCTTGAGAATTACTTATGGGAAATACTTGGTGTATAGCATGTACTAAAAGTTTATTTTGTGAAGATGAATCTTTTTCCTGCTCTGTTCTTGGTTCTTCCCTCATGGTCATTGATATTTCAGCAAAAGAATTTTTATTTAAAATCATTTTTCCAAAGAAAAATAAAATCGCTAAAATCAGTATCAATATAATCATATTTTGATAGTTTCTTAAAATACCTGTTTTTTTCTTCATCATATTAAGCACCCGCCTTTTATCAGTAGACTATATTGATTAATATGAAAGGTGGGTGCTATTTATGACACCAATAAATTTACACAGCAGCTTAATGTAGATATCTATTGACATCTTTTAAATCTATACCAGGATGCAGTGCTATATTAATTGCATTAGCTATAATATGAGACAAGTTTAATATAATCTCGTCTACTTCTTTAGGCGTAACCATTACATTTGCACTGTAGGGTTCTAACACTTCTTTAATCATATGGTATTTTTCTTCTTCCTTTAATTCTTGCAGCATATTATAAAATTGAGAACCAGTCTTTGCTTGTTTTGAAAAGGCTCCAATCACCAATTGTATTGTGTCATTTGTAAGGGTAGCAGCATCCACTACTGTAGGAACCCCTATGGCGATGACTGGTATACCTAATGTTTTTTCATCTAAAGCCTGTCTTTTATTTCCAACCCCTGAACCTGGATGAATCCCAGTGGTAGATAATTGTATCGTAGTATTTACTCGCTCCATTTTTCTTGATGCCAGAGCGTCTACTGCCACTACTACATCTGGTTTTACATTTTCTACTATTCCTTTAATGATTTCTCCAGTCTCTATTCCTGTTGTTCCCATCACCCCTGGCGCAATGGCACTTAACTCTGCCAACGCTTCATCACTTTCTTTGTTATAAAGCTTGAACAGATGTCTAGTTACAAATAATTTTGAAACAACCTCTGGACCCAGTGCATCTGGTGTAACATGAACATTCCCTAGTCCAACCACCAAAACCTTCAAAGGTTTATCTATATCAATGACATTTCTAAGTTCTTTTGCTAATATCTGGCTTACTTCATCCTTGAGGTCAGCATCAGGTCTTCTAAGAGCCACACACTCCAGTGTGATATATTTCCCCTTAGCCTTCCCCATCAACTTTTCTCCCTCATCATTAAAAACCTCTACTCTTGTTATAGTAACATTTTCTAGACTTTCTTGGTCCACTGCTACTCCTGGAATTTCTTGTTGTTTTTCCTCTTGGTACAATTCTCTAACTTCTAGTGCTAAGTCTGTTCTTACTTGAAACATATATTCACCTCTCAACCTTAGTATTAAAATCCATTGAATTAAGTAGATTCTCATCAATTCTATCCTTATTATTTGATACTTTCATTAAAATTATCTATCTTCTATCTTAGTATTTTTCTGTATAAGAATAATATTTTAAGTCAATAAATAAAATATATTATTTATTTTTATTGCTTTTTATACTGATTTTTGGTAAAATTACTGTGTTAATGACCACACAAGGGGGTGAATCTATTGGCAAATATTAAATCAGCAATGAAAAGAATCAAAGTCATTAAAAAGAAAACAGCTAGAAACAGAATGGTTAAATCTCAACTTAAGACAGCTATCAAGAAATTCGAAGAAGCTCTAACAGTTGGTAATTTTGAAGATGCTAAAGCTAAGTTAAAGTTCGTTGAGAAAAAACTTATGCAAGCTGCTGCAAAAAATGTTATTCACAAATCTAAAGCATCTAGAAAAGTATCTAGACTTGCTACAAAGTTAAACAAAGCTGTTTAATGATGATGTAAAAAAAACCGTGTCTTAAGTTCCTAAATAAATTAAAGCGTACTAATGTACGCTTTTTTATTTTTGTATATTTATCCAAAATTTTCTTTTAGGTCGGAAAGGTTTGTCCACATTTTTTTCTTCTAAGATCTTCACTTGCACATTTCTATAATAAATAACTCTAAAGCAATATGGTCCTTCATTTTGCCGGACTTTATAGCAAGATCTACCTGTAAAAATTGACTTAATAACCCTTCTAATCTCTCTATAGTAAATCCTTTACATTGATTGGCACATTTTGTAGCAACAAAGGGGTGTATACCTATTTTCCCTGCAATCATCTTAGAGGAATAACCTTCCTCCAACAATAATTTGGTTTTCAATAGATTTCTTACTTGATTTCCTAGCGTTGCAGCTATTTTCACAATAGGCTCACCCTTATGAATCATTGCATTAAATCGTTTGATCGCCTCCCCCATACGTTTTTTCTCAATAGCATCTAGCAGCTTAAAAATATCATTTTGGAAGCTAGAGGTAAAAATACTTTCTAAATCCGATAATGTTACAGTACTTCTTTCCCCCATAAAGGCAACTATTTTTTTTATCTCATTTTCTACATCTAATAGACTCTGAGCAGCGGTTTTTCCTAAGTAATCTATATTTTCGATAAAATACTCTATTTCTTTTAGGTCCATAGTTTTATCATACTTTCTTATAGATTTTTGAACCCAGTGTTTTAATTCCTTTGCATTTAGTCTTTCACAGTGCAAAACTATACCTTGTTTTTGTATCTCTTTTACGACTTTTTTTCTTGAGTCAATGCTAGTAGATCCATTAAAAACCAAAGAAGTAGTTTCTGGTATATTGGCTATATACGCTACTAGTCTTTTTTCTTCCTCTTCTGAGATGGACTTCTTTTTCCCCTGAAAAATTTCTAAATCATTCACCAATACCAGCTTTCTTTCTGCCATAAAAGGCAGGGTTTCGCAAGCATCGATGAGTTTTTCTAATGTAAATTCTTTGCCCTCTATAATAAAGAAGTTTAAATCCTCAAATCCTTTACCAACAACTTTTTCCTTAATGACTTTTATAAATTCTTCTACTAAATAAGTTTCCTCCCCATATAATAGATAAATCTTCTCTATTTCATTGGCCTTTAATTTCTTGATTGCTTCACTATAATTCATACTTCTTCATTCCTTTTCTATCATAAGCTTATTTTGTTTATTGTACCATAATGTCAAGTATATACCAAAAACCACTATATAATAGATTCCAATGTAAAAAATATTTATACTTTCTATTTTTATACTACTTATATACCAACCACTGGTTTTTTCAACAATCCAGTATATATATGTCAGCATCCAGTTTGTAAAAAAACTTATGGTATAGGTCAAATCTACTGAAATTAAACTAAGAAAAATACTAAAAAAAGCAGTGCACAATAATGGTACCAGCATCGGTACAATAAAAATATTGGCAAACAAAGCTACCAAAGATACTTCTTGAAAATGATAAGCTATAATAGGTATCGTTCCAATTTGTGCACAAAGAGTAATAGCTACTAAGGATTGAAAAAATGGTGGTAGCAGCTTCGCCCTATCCTTTATTAATGGATAAAATAATAAAATGCTCAAGGTAGCCATAAAGGATAACTGAAAAGAAACAGAAAAAAGATTGAAGGGATGATAGAGCAATAATATAAAAGCCACCATCATTAAACTGTTGATAGGGTCATACCTTCTCTGTAAAAGAAAGGCAAAAACGTATAAATAATACATACTACTGGCCCTTACAATAGATACTGGAAAGCTTACCATATAGCTATAAAAGAATAAAACAGTCATTGTAATCAATAATATTTTCTTTTTATGTATCTTCAGGAAGTGTAACAACTTGTGGGTAAATAGAACAATAATACCTATATGCAATCCCGATACAGCAATGATATGGGCTGTGCCGCTTTTGGAAAAAAGTTCTAGGGTTTCTCTTTCTAAGTAACCTTGATTTCCAAACATAATACTTTTTAGTAGGTTACTATTGTCAAATTCAAGAGAAGTATCTAGTAGGTCTTCAATGTATCTTTTAATTTTATAGCTACTGCTCAATAAAGAGAAAAATAGTGGTGTTTTTATCTTCTCTAAGTCTTGAGAGTCCACCAAAAGAACACTCTTAAATCCTCTTTCTCTTAGATATTTTTGATAGTCATCAATGTTTTTATTATGAAAATCCTCTAGTAAAACAACATTTTTAAATAAAAAAATATCTCCCGGTTGCAAATTTATATAAAAAACACCCTCGCTTTTCACCCGGAGCTTAGCTTGCTCTTTTATACTTATTTCTTCTTTCTTCATCACTAAATTCAGCACTAGAATATCATATTCAGTATATCCTCTTCCCTCTGTTTTTAAGGCTTCCACCTGCCCCTTCAGGATCATAGGTTTTTCTGAATAACCTCTTAACAGGGTAGTATCCTGCATATGATAATTCATCATAAAATTTCCTAAAATTATAAAAGAAATACTAACAAATGCTATTAGATACTTCTCAAAAAATAGCATACACAAGAGAAGGATGGCCAAAAAACCTATCAATAAAAACCCCTTAAACACTGCTTCAAATACATATCCCCACAAAATTCCTACAGCAAGAGTTATACATAAAATAACAAAGGGCCTTCTCATCCCTCTTTTCCCCCTTAGTGTATTCCTATTAAAACAAAAACCATCTTGCTGTTTTATGTCTTAACCTATTTCATGGTCTTGAGCACCTATACAGCATGTTACTGTCTTACTTTATTGTCTCTACTTTTATATTCAAATTTCCCTCTGGGTCAACAGAAACAATATCAATATATATATAGGAATAAAGCTCGTGAACATAACCTATCAAGTTGTAGTTTCTAATATCTCCCAACTCAGATACACATTTCAAGTAAATTGCATTTTCATTAAAACCACCTATGTCATACTGAAATGAGACACTGCTATGGGGCTCTATTTTATAAACACTAAATACTTGTCCATTAGCATTTGAACCAAAGAACAAGTTTTCTAAACACTGATTCGTCAAGTTTTTTATAATAACCGTAGTTCCTTGGTCTACAGGAGATAAAAATCTTGTTGCTAGTATTATCACTGATACGACTAAAAACAATGCAAGTATTATTCTTCTAAACATAAGATCCTCCGTTTTTTTACCTGCTTCAAAATATATTCAATACCTTATTAGTATCTTCGGAAATATATCTATTTTCTTTAATGTGTGGAGCAGCAGGTATAAAATTATCTTTAACAGTACTAACGCATGTTATAAAATTTTCATATGCAAGAGTATTGTTGGCTTTAAGGTTGTTTGGCGTAATCCTCATGAATCATTTCACACTCTATGTTTAACAAATATTAATAAATCTTCAGCAACTGCTTAATGAATAATAAAATACTAGCATAATATACTGTTATTTTGAATAAAAAATCGATAAAGTGTTAAAATGGTCGGTAAAAGATGATGTATATCACTTTACGATCACAAAAAAGAACATCCTAGGGGGGCGTCGTGGGGACGTTTGGTTATATTTCTTTGTCACTTTTTTCTCTAGCACTTCGTGGCAATTTTATCACTGATGATTGTCATAACTATTAGCAGTTTTGTATGTCAAACAAAACGTTCCTTTGACTTTCTTTGACTTTCACTTCTTTACCCCTAAGGACCGTGCCTCTTCAAGATAGATAGAAGTTTTTGTATGTTTTAGTTTTAAGAAATCGATGCTGTATGTGTTACAAGTAAATTGACAAAAAAGTAAAATAAAGAGTGTAAATACTACACTCTTTATTCTGATTCAAAATTGCATTATCGTGATACGTTTTAAGTTGTATGTCGAATTTTTTCCTCTGGTAAATATCCTTAATGAATTGCAATTTTCTTCTACTGCGGCAGAATAAATATTTTATTTGATTGATGAAGAACTAGAATCTGACCCAACAGTGGAAGGTAAAGCTTTCACTAATCTTCAAGACAATCTATTGATGAAAAGTATTGACTTTGGCTATCATCAAGATAAAGTCATTCTTCACAATTTAAAATTATTCCTCTGAAGAGATTACTCTTACCTCCTGTATCTTACTATTCCACTCCACCTGACACCCTAGGTTTTCAGCAATGAATTTCAGTGGCAGCATTGTTCTTCCAGGAGGAATAATAACTGGTTTTACATTAATATTATTATCGTCAATTGGTTTTCTTTCTCCATTTACTCTGGCAACATTCTTATCAAGCCAAATTTCTATATAATTATCTTCTAGCTCGATTGTAATCTTTCCTTCTTTGCTATTCCAATCTACTGAAGCACCCATAGGTTCGGCTATATATTTTATAGGCAGAAGTGTTCTCCCCTCCATGATGATGGCAGCTGTATCCATTTCCTTCACTTGATCATTAACATAATAAAGAGTTCTTCCTATATACAACCGGGTAGTTGCTTTTTTCCTTTTATTTTTATTAATTGTCTTGCCACTAACTTCGTTGGAATATTCAGAGTTGCCTATATCATTATATGCCCTTATTCGGTAGCTGTAACTCCTGTTTTTACTTAAATCTGTATCGGTGTAGCTGGTTATATTAGTTCCTACGATATCAAACTCTCTCCAGTTTCCATTATCTACTTTTCTTTCTATTCTAAAACCATTTTCATTGCTGGCATTATCCTGCCATGAGATACTGATTCGGTCAGTGGATACATTTGTAATTTTTACATTCGTTGGCTTTTCTGGTACACCACCTGTTTTCGTACTCACTTCATTAGAATAACCTGAATTCCCTGCATCGTTATAGGCCCTCACACGATAACTATAGGTTCTGTTATTGCTTAAGCCTGTGTCGGTATAACTGGTTGCATTAGCCTTTACAGTGGTCAGCTCATTCCAGTTTCCATTATCTACTTTTCTTTCTATTCTAAAACCATTTTCGTTGCTGGCATTATCCTGCCATGAGATACTGATTCGGTCAGTGGATACATTTGTAATTTTTACATTCGTTGGCTTTTCTGGTACACCACCTGTTTTGGTACTCACTTCATTAGAATAACTTGAATTCCCTGCATCGTTATAGGCCCTCACACGATAACTATAGGTTCTGTTATTGCTTAAGCCTGTGTCGGTATAACTGGTTGCATTAGCCTTTACAGTGGTCAGCTCATTCCAGTTTCCATTATCTACTTTTCTCTCTATTCTAAAACCATTTTCGTTGCTGGCATTATCCTGCCATGAGATACTGATTCGGTCAGTGGAGGTAGAACTTACAATTAAATTTGTAGGTGCAGCTGGAAAATTTATAGTACTACCATTGATTTCATTAGAATAATCTGAGTTTCCACCAGTATTATAAGCTCTAACCCTATAGGTATAGACTGTGTTTGGGGAAATGCCTGTATCTGAATAAGTAGTACGATTGGGTCCAAGCACAATGATTTCCATAAAATTTCCATTTCCTGTTTTTCTTTCAACCTTATATCCAGCTTCACTATCAGCATTATCTACCCAAGACAGATTAATCTTATCACTAAAGATCCCTATAGTGGTTAATTTTGTAGGTTTAGCAGGGGGATTAACAATAACCCCTTGTGTTGTAGCATTTACTTCATCAGAATAGGGGGACGCTCCCCCACTATTAAATGCTATAATTCTATAATAATAGGTGGTACTAGGAGAAGCTCCTGTATCATTATAGGAGGTGGCATTGCCATTGCTAATAGTATTAATCAATTGATAGTTGCCCCCTGACGTTTTCCTCTCAATTTCATATCTATCAACAATGCCTGAGGCTTTAGCCCAGGTTAATCGAACTTCCGAAGTGGAGTTTGCTGTAGCAGTAAGACCTGTGGGCTTAAAAGGAGGAGTAACTGGCGCTGGAGAAGTAATAGCAGTAGCTTCACTAGAATAGCCTGAAACCGCCACCTTATTTGCAGCCTTAATTTTATAATAATATCTAGTGTTTGGAGTAAGTCCTGAGTCATTATACTGTCTAGTACTGGATGAAACTGTTGTTATTTGACTATAGCTTCCTTCTTCTTGTTTTCTCTCAATAATGAACTCTGTTGTGTCGTCAGAGCTACTAGTCCAAACTACCCTTATTTCTGAGCTAGATACAGTAGTAGCATTAACTTCCGATGGTGACACAGGAGGAGTTGGAGGCAAAACTACGGGTATATCCGTTTCTTCTTCTAAAGAATTTGCCATCACCGAACTATTAATTCCTATTCCAGTAAACACTATGCTGCTAATCATTACTGCACACAAAAACAAAAGCAAAAATTTCTTCATACAAATCTCTCCTTTAAGCAAATTAATTGATTCATCGTTAAAGAATAACAATCGGCAGTTAGAATGTAAATGAATCATCCCCCTCGTGTGTTATTTGAAAATCGCAAAAACATGAAATTCTGGCTATACTGCACTAAAATCACCTTTTAGTGATTTTTACAATTTAATCCATTTTTTTACTTTTTTTCAATTATAATTATATATTAGAATAAAAAACCATATTAGTCAATATTTTGTAAAACAACAGGGAAGTTAATCCTCACTTTTTTCATAGCCTCTGTTTTCTTTTATCCTTAATTCCTTCAGTAATGACTTAACTTTAACATTATATTTTTCCTTAATTTGAAAACTTTGACTGGTTAATTTCTTGTTATTGTATATAAATGAATTTTATATAATCCAAATATAACAGAATAGTTTATAATAGCATTTCACTCCACAAACTCCTAGTAACGTGTGTTGACAACCTACAATATGGTTGATTATGATAAGAGTAAGAATACTTTTTATTCTTCAACCAAAAAAAGAATGATAGGTAAGCGTACAATAAAAGATGCATGGAATAATAATAGGGATATCGGTATGATATCCCTGTAGGTATTTAATCTGCTTTACACGTTGTTTGAATTAATTCATCCCAAGGCATCATTAGATCCAGTGAGTTTGAGTTAGCCTTATAATTAGATCCTGGTAACCTTGTTAAAAGAATCCTCATGCAGTTTTTCAATTACAGGGATTAGCCATTCTTCTGAAGTTTTTATAATCCAATTAGAAAGGGTGGCTCGGCTTATTGGAAAGCCCATCTGCTTCCAACCCTTCTCTTGGCGATATAGAGGAACTGATTGTACAAATTTTTGATACATTGTCCATGCTACACTGGAAGCTGTGGCATAGGAATGTTGAAGTACAGGTTCTGGAGTATATGGGTTAAATACCCTTGGCCTGTTATCTTTCTTACATGTTCTGCATTCATAAGTTTCTTGATATATGTTAACTACGCTAATTTCAGCTGGTATATATTTGATTTCTGATCTTAAGAAGTTCTTCCCTACTACAGAAAGACTATCGCCATCAATTGGGCATACTCTTTGGGATTCATCCAGTTTGTAGACATGATCTTGCTGTGGAAGGTCTTTGAAGAGATTTTTTCTCTTGTAGCCTTTTCTTGTTTTTTTAACTGGTTCATCAAATGGAACTGGTTCTAGAACTGATAGATCTGCTTCTTTTTCTGCTTCATTGAATAAACCTAGTGAAATATCATTAATTACTAGTTGTCCATCTATTACAGAAGTTTTCTCGGTCTTTCTTCCATAAAGCTTTTTAATGAGAAACTCCATGTTCTCATTAGCCTTCTTCAACTCTTCTCTAAGGCCTTCAATGGTTTTATTCTGGGATTCAATTGTATCTTTGAATTGATAGTCCACTTCCACTTTGATCTTTAAGGATTTTTTGCCACTGAGCCTTAAGTATTTCATGTTTTGATACTTTCATAGTAGTCAAACTATCATCTCCCTACTGTTCTAATGTTGCCAAAGTATTTTGTTAACATTAAAAGTACTTTGTAGGGATATTGTCTCATGTTGCAAGACACTATTATTGATTTACACTGAAAATAGACCACTAAGGTATAGGAAAATTCTACCTTAAAATTAATTGTAAATCTATACAAGTATGCTTTTTTACGTTTAAAATTGACCACCTTAAATAAATAATGTACCATTCTTTTGTAGCATTTACGAAAGGTGGGCAAAAGGACGTGAAAAACTTGCAAGAATGGGCAGCAGTACAGGAACTGTACATAAGGAAGGTCCCAATATTACAGATTTCGAAGCAACTTGGGATGTCTCGTAATACTGTTAAAAGGCTAATTAAACTTAAAGAAAAGCCTAAGTACACAAGAGCTAAGTATCCTTCAAAGGTAGATAAATATTTAGCTGAAATAATTATGTGGAGAACTTCTCCTGAGTATGATTTTAATGGTACAAGAATATTTGAGGAGTTAAAGAAAAAAGGATATGAGGGAACAATTAACCCTATTTACAGAGCACTTAAAAAGATTGATAGGGATAGGGTTGAAATATCGAAAAATGCAACTGTAAGGGTAGAAACTCCACCTGGTGATCAAGCTCAGTTTGATTGGTCAGAATATAAAATGTATGTAAACAACAAAGTTCAGACAGTATATTGCTTTGCCATGATCTTATCTGCCAGCAGAAAGAAAGCTATGTGTTTCTCTCTTTGCATTGATGCAGAAGCAATTTATGAAGCAATTCAGGAGTTATTCAATGATTTAGGTGGTATTACATTGGAGCTTCTGATTGATAACCCTAAGGCATTGGTAGTAGATAATAATCCTAAAAATGAAGGTGAAATAAAGTATAATGAGTACTCTTTACTTCTTGCTAGACATCTTGGCACAGAGCTTAATGCTTGTAATTGCTACTGGCCCCGTACTAAAGGCAAGGTTGAAAAGCCATTTCAATACATAGAAGAACAGTTCATTAAGGGAAATAGATTTACTTCAATGGAGGATCTAAATATACAGGGAAAGGAATTCATAAAGGCCTGGAATAGTAAGATTCATACAACTACAAGGCGAATTCCTAATGAATTCTTTGAAAACGAAGAAATCAAATATCTTCTACCCTTACCAACCACTAGGTTTAAGATGAAACAGCTTGAAAGAAGAGTAATTAGCAATGATAGCTTTATACACATAGGTACAAATAAATATAGTGTGCCAGTAAAATATGCAACAAAAAAACTTCAATATAGGATAATTTATGGGTTTAGAATAGAAATTTACGATATGGAATCTGAGTATATTATGTCCCTTGAGCTTAGAGAAGGTAAATTCGGCACCTTTAAAGATCCTACCCATTATGATGCCATATCAGTAAAGGCTAATAAGTCAATTCCACAGATAAAACGAGATTTTATCAATACATTTAAATATGGAGAAGCATATTTAAAAGCAGTAGATGGACTATTTCAACAACCTAGCTATCATGCCAGAAAAATACTGGAATTACTAGATCTTTATGAGCCGGAGGTTCTTGATAAAATACTAGCCTATGCCATAGATAAAGACAAGCTTGATATCAAATCAATAAAGGAACTAATAAGGAATGATTTCTTCAAAATAGTATCAGATAAGACAGAAATTACATCCATTACCCAAATAACAGATATTGAAGGAATCACAAGAAGCTGTGACTACTACGATAGCCAGGAGGTAACCTCCTTATGATTAAAGAAAAGATCATCTGCGATGATAACTACATTAGAGCAAAATTAAAGGACTTCAAGCTAGTAGATATACGAGAAAAATACCAAGAAATCATAGATGAAGCCATAAGAGACAAACTTGGATACAAAGATTTCTTAATTAAATTGATTCAAACTGAAGAAGAAGGAAAAGGAAAACGACTATCACAGCGTCTCATATTCAAAGCAGGCTTTGATTTTATCAAAACACTAGATGACATAGAATATGACTTTAATGAAAGTATAAGCTATCAGAAAGTCAAAGAACTTGGAACCCTTTCATTTATGGGAAGAAAGGAAAACATCATTATCATAGGTCCTCCCGGTGTAGGTAAAAGTATGATTGCCACAGGCATAGGTATAAATGCATGTAAAGCAGGAAAAACAGTTATGTTTGTAAATGCAAAGGAGCTTATGGATAAGTTGTCAGATGCTGTTAGAAAAGATACTTTAAAACAGCTTTTAAAGGCTTTAAATAAGGTTGATTTACTTATCATAGACGAGTTATCGTACCTAAAAATGGACAAAGAAAAAGAGAGCATATTTTTTCAGGTTATCCGGCAAAGATATGAAAAAAGCTCCCTTATCATAACAACTAATCTTCCCCTAAGTAGATGGGATGAAGTATTTACAGGGCAATTAGCAGCTACTGCAATACTAGATAGATTAGTTCATCATTGTCATGTTCTTAGTATAACAGGAGACAGTTTTCGTGTCAAAGGTCAGAAGTACATGTCAGAACTTAATAAAACAGAAAAGTCAAGAAAGCTAGATACTAAGGAGGATTAACGTATGGCTAAAGTCTGTAAAGAAGATTATAAAAAGATAGTAAAGATATATAACGAATCTGGAAATGAGGCTGCAATAGAATACATCTCACAAAATTTTGGTATCAAATCCCCCAAAGGAGTGTTATTAAGAATTAAGAAAGCTCCAGGATTTATCTATGATGAAATAAATAATAAGATAAATATAGCAACTAAAGAAGAGTCACTTTTTATGGGAATTGATGAACTATGCACAAATCCAGCAATCAGAGAAGTCACACCTGATCCAACACAAAAGGTATATTACCAATTAGACAGTACCCTTGAATCTTTATATAAAGAATTAATGCAAGAAAAGCTTATAGAATTAACCAAGTATGTAAAGTTAGATCGCACTACAAACACAATTCATATAGATAAAACAACTCTCCTAGCAGATGGATATCACATGGCAATATTCTAGATTAATAGTGGTCAATTTTAGATGTAAAAGTTACCCTAGGTGGTCAGTTTTAAGCGTAAAAACAAAAGGGACCACCTAGCAAACACAAAATAAAAAATTGCATTCTATGGTCCAATTTATCCGTAAAAAGTGGTCAAATTTACTTGACAATCTACAACTATTAAATCCATGAGATTATTGTACGCTTACGGTATTTGTGGGAAAACATTATCCATTATTTAAAAAAGAAAAATTTTGAAAACCCCATAAAAAAGACGGCATCCTTTTGAGATAGTGCCGCCTAATGTTTTTCTTTATTTATTCATATTCAAAGTAATTACTTCACAAATTTTGAACATAGCAAATTATTAACCAAAGCTTCCGAAAAGAATTCATTTTATATTAGTATACTAAAGTCAGAACATATTTAATCAAACAAATAGCATTACTACGTATATTGGAAGATGCATCATAGAAAGTATTTGATAAACTTTGTTATCTTCCATATTCTTGAGATAGATAAACACCTTCTATTCTTTATTTCTTATACCATCCATTTCATGAAACAGAAGAAAAGATTAAATGAAATCATTACTTTAACTCCAGATATGTTAATCTAGGATAAAATCCTTGCTTCATATAAAAATCAAATAGGGATTCATGCCCATCTGCAACCGCTACGAAAATCTTTTTACAACTTTCCCCTTTTAGCCAATCAATAGAAGGTAAAGGTTGCATAATGCTCCTTAAAGAATTTAGAATCCTTCATATGTAGTCGATTCAGCTTTTCCCACAATTCTTTTATTAAATAAAGCTCTTCTATCTTTATTACTTTTAGTTTAAAATCCATCCAACCTTCACTCTCCTTCAATATGAGATATTCTCTTCACTATTTGCTTCCTATCGATTAGCAATTAAGATCAGATTTAAACCTGAAAGACTAATAATTCAACCCTTCTGGGTTTTATTTATATGGTTTTTTTAATATATCATATGATTTTCTATATTTAAACACAATTGTAACAAAATAGTATTTAGATGTAATAAAATAGCATAAAAACTTTTTTGTTTGCAGCTTAATTGATTACTTTGGTCTTTAATCAATGAACCGTTTCTAATTAGCATAGAAAGCTGTTTTTATAGATTTTTTTTCAATCCCAATAAACAGAAGTCACAGAGTATCCCATCTCTCGTTTGCTTTATCAAATAATGGTTTCACTACTTCCTTATGTTTGTCTATGATTGGCGCAAAGTACTTGTCAATCGGTTCCATATTTTCATCAACCATAATTTGATAACCGTCTTGTTCATCTTGTATCATAACACCATACTTTGTATTCCCAAAGAATGAAGGCCATATTATTATAGAGCATGTATCGTCATCATTGGATATAGCAAGATTTCCAGTATAAAATAAATAATCTGGATATTTTACACTATACTGATAACCGTCCTCACGACAATGATAGGAAGTACTATAATATACTTGTGCCAACATACCTTTAAATACTGGTTCCATATCTTTTGAAAACTTATCATACTTGCTGTATGTAATTTGATACCAAATTAAATTATAGGCACCAAATAACATGAAAAAAATAATGGTACCAACGATGATTCTTTTTCTTTTATTGCCTTTTTTACTATTCATAAGTTTATCACCCTTTTGCCGTTTTTCTTAATATTTTCATCATGGCTTACAACTATAACTGTCTTTCCTTCGTCATTAAGCTCTTTCATAATTGCCATTACTTTGTTAGCATTATCTTTATCCAAAGAACCCGTTGGCTCATCCGCAAGAATTAAATCACATTTTTTAACCATTAATCTAGCCAATGCAATCCGCTGTTGTTCTCCTCCTGAGAGGGTATATATTTTACTGTTCAATTTATCCTCTAGTCCTACTCTATGTAAAGCCTCTCTTATTTCAATCTCCGAACGATTTTTCTTTTTGATTATATTTAAATTATAATTTACTGTTCTATCTTCCATAAGCGCAAAATTTTGAAATAAAAAACCTACTTTCTCACTGAAGTATTTCAGTTGATTCTTGCGTTTACTAATATCTATTCCATCTATTTTAATTGTACCACTATCAACTTTTTCCAATGCACCTATCATATTAAGAAGAGTAGTTTTACCACAACCACTTACTCCTGAAAAAATTACAAAGTCACCACTTTCAATATTCATGTTAAAATTATCGAACAGTACTTTTTGATCAAAGGCTTTATACAAATTCTTAATTTCGATCATAACGAACCTCCCTTAAGTATCTTCTGAACATTTATGTTTTCGAGTTTATATACATATCTTACTACGATTACTAATTCTAGTAAAATGACTATCAATCCTCCAGCTATCATAAAATAATATGACGTTATCCCTAAAAAGTAGCTTACAACTACTGCTAATGTTAACCCAATAAATCCAAAAAGTATTGTGGTGATTAGAATTTTTTTATGCTTACCTAGCAAGCCGTATCCAACAACTTTTTTAATTGATAATTCGACTGCATTCACACTATATTCACAACTCAATATATTGTTAATAATTATTCCTTCTAGTAACAATATTATGCCCAGCAAAGCAATACCAATTATCATGCCTCGTTTTAATATTTGCCAATAGTGAATGTAGTTTTTATAAGCATTTGTTTTGTATGCTATTTCATTCTGAAAATTATTTTCTGTGATGAATGTATGCCATTCTTTATCAGAAATTCTAAACATGGTTGCCTGCCAAATATATCTGTAGTAAATGTTTTCAAGCTTTTCGGCAATAATGTTATTTAACAATATTACTGGATTTTTTTTAAGCGTGCTATCCACCCCATCTACACCTATCAAAGCTATTACTTCTGCATTGTTTTCATAATAGATTTCTTCATATTCAAAATTCCCTTTATAATACCTTGTAAAAAAATCTTTGGCCAAATCATGCTCATTACCACTTTTGCTGTAATCCTTAGGTTTTATAAAATATACTTTGTTTTCAAGTTTTTTATTTTTTACTTCCGGTATTATATCCTTTAAGTAATCTACAGCTCCTCTGTCAGCAAAGATATAGTTATCATCATTATAATAATCGTTGCCTAAATACACTAATGAAAGTGCTTTGCCTTCCGATAAATATTTTTTGTATAATATATTAAGTAATCGGCCAGATAATTCATCACTATCATCACTTAAGGAAGCTAGCATAACATATGAATAATCTTTATATTTTAAAAAGAAATCTTTTTGCTTATAAAATTTTATTCCTTCATATATCAAATTAACACACCCTACCATGATTATGATTGTAATAAAAATGGTGAATATCTTATAAATATAACTTATACGTAACACTCTCTTTTCGCTGTTTTTTGTAGCCATATCTTTTTTGTAATCAGTAATAAAAAACAATGTATACGAAAGAGAATTAATAATAATAAAAATAACCATACAAATTATTGAAATGTTTAAATGATAGGTAGCGTTTATAAATATATTCATGGTAGATACAATTATAACAAAGAGTAAACTATAGAAAACTATATCAATAATCATCTTTCTAAAAACAAAATCAGTCAATCGTTCTCCTGATACTAATCTTATTATTACTTCTTTTTTTTCTAAAGCTATATTATAGAGTGTCAGCAATAAAAACAATGAAAGAACAATAACCCATACCAATAAAATATTAAGACTACTGTTAAGGGAAATATAACCTTCTCTTGGATAAGCTCCTCCATACTTATCTACAAGATCCTGTTTGAACTTTATAATATCTTCTTTTTTTCCTATAACCCGATATGTATTAATTTTAGAAATATCGGGAATATCTTCAAAAGGATAAATCTGTATAGAAGATTTACCTAAGAAAATACTATCGAAAGTACCAGGAACAATATCTGAATTTTTACTTAAATATGGTTTTATGCCATCAGTACCATATATGGATATGTTTTCTAAAAGAGCGTTTTCAATTTTACGATCTACTACAAAAGTTTGTATATTATGCTTATTTGCTGAACTATAAATATCAGAAATCATTTCACCTTGGGTGATATTTTTTTGCAAATAATATGTTACATAGGGATATTCTGTTTCAAACCCATTTATGTTCCATACATAGGTTTCTCCAATAAAAACTAATACAATAATAGTTAATAGTATACTTGTAATATATTTTGCTATTTTCATTTTAATTACCTCTCTGTATATTCCTAAATTATCTCTCAAATACTTTTGTATTCAGGGTTTTTGAGTATTCTTCAAAATAGATATCTGGATAGAATAGACATCTAACTTTACATTAGTGCTAAATTCATAGAAAAATGTGTATAGCAAACAGAACGTATTCTTTTTTGCAAACTGCTTTTTTAACTATACCAGGAATACTTTCAATTATATTATTGATTGTAATGAAAAAACATAAGAAGTTGCAATCACATGGATGACAACTCTTATGCTTTTTATGCCATTGAATTATTTTGCGTTAAATTGATTTTTATATGTTATGGTACTACCTTTATGCCGAACTTCTATTTTTGATACGAATCTATAGTCTACAGAGTTACCATAATGTGCTCCATTATCATTTCTTACATATGCATTATGATTATAATCTTTAGTCATAAAAGAACCTTGAGCCCATGCATAATCTTCATTTATCCAACTAGTATTGTATCCATATGTCAATTTAGTATAATACATAGTGTCCTCATAAGTTTTTTGCCAATCACTGGTAAAACTGCCAGAATAAGTTTTTGAAATCTCACGAGGTGCAGCTAAACTAGGTATAGCCATACTTGTAACGATAGCACCTATCATTGCAAAGGAACAAATTTTTTTAACTATCCTATTTCTCTTTTTAATCACAATATCTTCTCCTTTTGTAATTTTATTATTTTACATAATTATCCGCTGTTGAGTAAATAGCTCGTAATTTTTCAATTACTTCCACATAAAGCTAATTCCTTATTTATTCCAAGGAAATTGATTACATGTAATCTCTTGATCATTACCGATTGCTTTTTTTTATAAGCTATAAAAGCAAGATCTACATTACATGACGCTTAGATTTGTTAAATCCATAAAATCTTGGATTTTTAAGACCATAGCACAGCTTTAGTATAGAAAACAGTCTTTCTATTGTGATTCTTTGCTTATAACTTTTTTTCTCCCTTAGGAGAATCAATCAATAAAGTAAAAATTTCTTTTTCTATACGCATTTTTAATATTGTCGATTGTTTTAGATTTTGTAAGGTTCGTATCAGTAACTAGGTGAATTGAGAGTTCATCACATAGTTTGAACAACTTAACGCCTGTCATAGGCAGTATCGCCCAGCATTATAAAAAACACTATGACTTTTTAGTTTAGCAATCAATTCTTCACAATTACTATCAGATAACAGTGAATAACAGTGGGGACAGTTCTTACGGTTGCATCTTGTTGATAAGTCCGCATCACTTGCAGTTTGTTTTAACCCGTAGAATGCACTTATACATCTGACATAGTTTACCTCTTCTTAAAAAAGACTACCTTTCATTTGTTTCTTGTGATAAAATAATTTTATAGTGCCTGTTAAGATAACTATTTGTTTAAGCTTCCTCATGGCTATCGTAGATATCTTTTCAGTCACTTTTTTTTGGAGAATCTCGTGAAATCTTGTCCATAATGTACCACCTCCTACATCTTATTTTAAACCTTCCACCTTTTTCGATTAGAAAATTTTCCTTGTACTTAAGTACATTTTTAGTATATCACAAATTTTACATTTTTCGGTACTGTTGGAACAAAATGGGAGTTTGTGGGAATAAAATGGGTATTTGTGGGAAAACCTTGTCCATTATTTAAAAAAGAAAAATTTGAAAACCCCATAAAAAAGACGGCATCCTTTTGAGATAGTGCCGCCTAATGTTTTTCTTTATTTATTTATATTCAAAGTAATTACTTCACAAATTTTGAACATAGCAAATTATTAACCAAAGCTTCCGAAAAGAATTCATTTTATATTAGTATACTAAAGTCAGAACATATTTAACCAAACAAATAGCATTACTACGTATATTGGAAGATGCATCATAGAAAGTATTTGATAAACTTTGTTATCTTCCATATTCTTGAGATAGATAAACACCTTCCATTCTTTATTTTTTATACCATCCATTTCATGAAACAGAAGAAAAGATTAAATGAAATCATTACTTTAACTCCAGATATGTTAATCTAGGATAAAATCCTTGCTTCATATAAAAATCAAGTACGGATTCATGCCCATCTGCAACCGCTACGAAAATCTTTTTACAACTTTCCCCTTTTAGCCAATCAATAGCTTGATTAACGATTAGATTACCTAATCCTTGCTGTCTGTAAGCTTCTTCTATAAAAAGTGATTCAATTTCTCCTACTTCCTTATGAACTGTTAAGATACAATAACCTATTATTTCCAAATCATCCTTCTCTATTACCACAACTCGAATATCTTTATCAGTCATTGTTCTAAATTTTTCACATCTTTTTTCGAAGGTAAAGGTTGCATAATGCTCCTTAAAGAATTTAGAATCCTTCATATGTAGTCGATTCAGCTTTTCCCACAATTCTTTTATTAAATAAAGCTCTTCTATCTTTATTACTTTTAGTTTAAAATCCATCCAACCTTCACTCTCCTTCAATATGAGATATTCTCTTCACTATTTGCTTCCTAACGATTAGCAATTAAGGGGCATCAGGGGTCAGGCTTGAATTATTCACTTACTTCTTCCCATCTTTTTATTACTTCAATCACATAAGGTGTTCCTTTACTTTCACCTGAAACTATTTTAGATACCATTGATGGCGGTAGGTTTAATTTTTCTGCTACTACTTTTTTAGGCATACTGCACCATTTCTCATTTACTAGCACTATTGCTTTTTTAATATCAGAAATCCTTTGTATCTTCGTCTTTTTAGTGAGTTCTTCTAATGTTATATCCTCTAATTTACATATTTTTTTAATGACTTCATCTATGCCTTTATTAAATTTTTCTCTATCTTTATCTGGAAAATATGATGCTGCTTCCTTCTGAGTTTCTGCCATATCTTCGTATATTATTTCTTCTTGATCCTGATTCATAAATTGAAGATACTGACTTATTGCTTTGTTTTTGTTAGATGAAAATATGCTGAGTACAAAGTTGGTATCAACTACATATCCATTTTTTTCCCCTAAATATATGGGATGGCTACTCCATTGATAATCTAATCCTTTGTCTATGTGAGCCTTTATTGGATTATTATGTATGTATTTTATAAGCTGTAATAAGTATGTGTTTTTTGAACGTAGTAAGGGTAAGGCTTTATATCTTTGCTGAAAAACATGCCCAGTTCTATTGTATTCACGATTAAACCATTTGGTATAAACTTGCTGTATTCTCTGCATGATTTGTGATAATGCTACTTCTTCTACTTCTACTAGGAGATGAGCATGGTTATCCATCATACAATAAGCATACAATTTAAAGCCTAGTTTATTTTTGTATAATAAAACTGTGTCTAAATACTTTTTCTTTTGAATCTCCTCTTGTAATACTTTTTCTCTGTTATTACCTCTTACCATTACATGATATAGAGCTCCTTTATAGTGTATACGTGGTTTTCTTGGCATTTTAATCACCCTATGTAATCATAATATTAATAAGTGAATATTTCAAGCCTGACCCCTTTCCTTGACCCCTGACCCCTTTCCTTGACCCCAAGCCTGACCCCTTTCCTTCTCTAGGCAAAGGCAAATGATAGTAGAACATCCCTTTAGAACGATAAAGAGGGGGCTAGGTATGACGTGTTTTCTGACAAAAGGTATCCAGTCAGTAAAAGCGGAGATTTCTTTTGCTTTTTTAGTCTATATAATATGAAACGAGCAATAAATATATTAGGAATAAAGGAAATAGTCAGGAGGCTAACAGGTAAAAAAGTACTTTATAGCCTCCGATTTTATAAGTATACTCTATTCCTTGAAAACATTAGTTGTTTTAATTATGAAAAGCATAAAAAGTGCTATGGAATAATGATCCATTTTTGCGAGGTCTGACGTCCCTTCGACTTCTTCTAATCTTTTGTTGTAGAATCGGTAATTATAAATTTTTGAGAAAAAAGAGTGAACATACTTTTACCTTCTCTCCAAGCTAGCTGCAATGATTCAGAATCACATTCTTGTTGAGGGTTTGGTATAGCAACAAAATAGAAGGGGTTATCTTGTGTAATATTTATGTTGGAAAGTGTCACCTGAACTACAGTTTCTGCATAAGGAGCTAGCGATAAGATGTAATCAGAATTATATGCATTTGTTATTACTTCACCTTCTGAGATTACACCAATCCAGTAATCTGTCTTAAATGGAAAAGAGTTGTAAAGGTAAAGATTATAAGTAGATAATGAATCTTGAGATACTTCGTTATTCTGTCGTATTTCAAACGGTGGTTGCATTTGTGCAGGAAAAGCAACGAACTCGATAGATCGATTAATAGATGCTAACAATGTTGTACTATCAACATTTGAAACCTTTAATTGAGGTTGAACAATATTTGAACTTGATTCCCCCTCTGATTTATAAATTGTAAAGCGTATATCCTGCTCAGGAGTTAAAAATTTCCGTGGTGATTCATAAATTTTTTCAATAATAAACATACCAAAATGATACCCAGTATTTATTCTGGAAAAATCAATATGCGTGGAAGCTTCACCATTTTCTGCCGAAAGTAAAAATGCCTTTGATTCCATATCATCTTCTGATAAATCATACTGTAATCCATCTATGAGTAGCATAAGCTTATACCCTATAATTTCTGTATTAGTATCTCTAATCACTAATGTATACTCTTCACTGCTGTCGTATACAATGTGTCTTGAAGGTAAAAGCTCTCCTCGATGATTCAACATCTCTAGTTCAAACATGCTATCATTATAAATACCATTATTTATCGTTTCTAGCTTAGTTTTTTGATTGTGTAGATAAGGAATAAAATTTTGACATCCACTTATAAAAAACATTATAATAATGCCTAATGCAAACTTTAGAACATATCTTTTCTTTTTAAAGAAATAAAGCATATTTTGAGCTCCTTTCTCTCCAATGAAGAACTACTACCTAAAAATAGGTAGTAGTACTCTGTTTTAGAGCTTATTTATAATCATAATTTTCTTGAGTAATAGTCTTATAGCCACTATGCTCAAATCTGTGATAGCCTTTTGCCATCGATATCCTATTATCAATACCTGATACCTTCTCAACCATAACGTCTGCAGAATTTGATTCAGTCTTACTATTTCCTACTTTATATATGTAGTCACCTTTGTCATCTTTGTAATAGAGAGACCCTTTAACATGAATTGAATCAATTTCGAACGGCAGTCCATTTTGATCTCGGGCCATAGATTTTGCATTTACAGCCCACTGATTGCCAGACAGTTTAATTAATTGTACACTTGATTTAGCTTTCGAATACGTTGACGTACTTGAACTAAAGAAAGCTAAAAATCGTTCAAAAATATTGAACTCCCTTAGTGGAGCAACCTCTATTACTGTTGCTTCCGCATCAACTGAAATATCTGGATCTAATGCTTTCTCAGCTGTTGTCATAGTGTTTGCAAAGGATACTATTGTTGAAAAAGAAAATAATACAACAAGAAGAAAAACAAATAGTTTTTTCATAATAACCTCCCATGTATATTTTTTTACTTAAATTTCTCTTTTGTAACAGACTTCATTTGTTAGCTTACATAAGTTTAGTACGAGTGAAATTTACATTCAAAGTTATAGCCATCTGTCTAACTTTTCCAGAGCTGTTGCACATATCTTTTCATGCACTGTTTTTTTGGAGAAATTCAGAGAAATCCTGTCCATAAAATCTAACCTCTTACACTCTATTTTCATCTTTCTCCTCCATCCATCAAAATCTATGTTGTACTTAAGCATATTTTCAATATATCATAAAATTTCCATCTTAAAACAGATTTAGAACAAAATGGCAGTAAAGAGGAATGAAATGGCATATCAAACTTTTTTGTTCCCTTTTACTCCCATTTCATTCCTTCTTAGTTGTATGTGATTTCTAACTATGATATTATTCAGTTTAATTAAAAGGTAGGGGACGAGTTAACAATGCAAAAGTCGTGGGGACGTTTTGTTCGGTATGAATCGAATACTTCTTTCTCCTTTTCTTCTTATCATTACATTGTTATTATTTCTTTATCACTTTTTTCTTTAGCATTTTGTCACAGTTTTATCACTGATGATTATCATAATTATTAGCAATTTTGCATGTCAAATAAAACTCACCTTTCAATTTCTTTGAATTTCTTTGACTTCTAAAAATTTCCCACTGGTGCCTGGGGAAAGAAGTTTGTAAAAATGAGGAATTTTCACTTGCAAAAAACAAGCGGTAAAAATAAGTTATCCTCATAAAGCTGTTTTTATAGGTCAACCAAGTACTGGGGTTTAAAGCACTTACTAAAAATATATGAATAATTTTCTTCCTTGAATATCATATACTCTTTTTCTAACTTCTGATTCACTCTTATATTATCTTTATCAAATATATTAACCTCTATCAGCGGTGTGTCTTTCGTTCCTTCAAGTCTATATGTGAAAACAAAAAAACTTTCATTTTTTACCTCTAACACTTGTGTTGACTGACCTACTCTTGCTTCTATTTTTTTTATTTCTTCACTAAATATCTTTCCATATACTAATATTAAAAGATCATTTTCTAACCCTACTATTGAAATTCTATAAAAATAATTACCACTTCCATTTTGAAGTTTTTTGTATTTATATGGAAAAAAAGTTTTAGCATAGATATAATCTCCAACTATTTTTTCTCCTTCTTTGTCTAGAGAATAAATATATATTATTTCTTGATCAGTGCTTAGTATTTTTTGTATCTGAAATTTCGTGTGAATTCCATGCATACTTTCGACATCTTTAGTGATTTCTTCCAGTATTTCATCTTCAAACGAAAACATTATCCAGTATGATAATGTTAGACAAATAGTGATTGCTATACTAAGAAGAATTAATCTTAGTTTATTAGACTTTATAGTTTTCAACGGATTTATTATCATATTTCACTCATCCTTTCAAAAATATATTTTAAATTCTTAATTTATTTAACTTTATAGCAATGTTATTTTAATAAGTTTTCCTAATATTAAATTGAATTTAAAATAAACATATCCTCTTGGTAGCAAAGGATATGTTTATTTTATTTCTAAATTCTAGTAGAGCAGCTCAGTAATTTCTACCTCTATTTTCCAATGGTTAGAATTTCCACTAGTGGTCAACCCTAGTCCTGCTGGATTAAGTCCAACATTTACGCCGGAAGTTGTATAAGTATGTATATATGAAAATCTAGCGCCTGTTTTCTTATTTTTAACAGGAGTATATGTTTTGGCTAACTCCACTTCAGCTCTTGTGTAGTATGCGTAGTCTCCTATAAATTCGTGTTGAATATACTCAGGAAATGACCATATATAGCCTTTTTGATAATTGGATTCTGTTCGATTGTACTTAACAGAATTACCGCTATGTTTGTAAAAACCAGTAATACTATAGGATGTAGCTTTTAGTTCACCATCTCCCCCCCAAGTAATCCCAACAAAATCATCTCCAGTAGCAGGATTATCAGAACCACTTGAACCGTATCCAGACCACTCAGCTTCAGTTGCTATCTTATATTTGTAACTTCCTGTATCAAAACGAAATATATAAATCGTAAGCTTACCTTTCTTTTGACTATCAGAATATGATAAACTGACTGAGATGTCCTCTACATTCAGATTTTTATTATCTATTTGATCCAAATATTCTTCAACCTCATCATTAGTCATGAACCTACTATCTATGATTTGTAGTTCCTCATCCACATAAGCTAATGTCTCTGTAACATAAACTTCAACTGATTTGTAATCTGTCAGTGTATGTCCTTCTTCTAACTCCTTAATAACTTTTTCTTTAATATTTTTGTTATTCTCTAAAATCTTTTTAACCTCTTTGTTCTTCACTTCTATAGTTCCATCTAAATTTAACTTTATATCACTATCTTTCAATTTAATAGTCTTTTCTTGTCTGTAGTAGGCCTCTTCTTCTTTCTTAACTTCATCTGCATAGGTTACCAAAGAAAATAGCATGCAAAATACTGTTAACATTGATGCTAATCGCTTTAATTTTATCATAACTGTTATCTCCTTTTATAAATATTTTAGAACTTTCAACAAAATAACCAACTTAACATTAGGGACGGCAGACTGCGATAAAACAGATAAAACTGCCATTGACTTTTTTGAGAATCGAATTAAGCTATAATAAATTAACTTCGTCCAATGTGCTAATTCCGTGGTTAAAAGTAAAAAACATCCTGAAATCCCCAACCGCTATCTTCGATCAAGAAAATGTCGCGGTCACAAGAAGGCAATCATTGCAATAGCAAGAATGCTTTTAACAGCATTATACAACAGGTTGAAGAAAAATAAACCATATAATGCCGAACTTTACAGAAACTCCGACATTATTCCTGTCAATCGTGATATTACTGTGGAACAAGCTCTGCAATTAGCAAAATTCCAGGGTTATAGAATTAAGTCAGCAGGATAACCTTAATTTTGTCTACATATTCAATTTTTTCGAAGCCACCGCAAGATGGCTTGTTTGTTATGCCTTTATGGAATGCGCCAATCTCTAGTTTTCTTTTTCAACCTTCTCCTCCTTCCATCAAAATCTATGTTATACTTAAGCACATTTTCAATATATCATAAAATTTCCATCTTAAAACAGATTTAGAACAAAATGGGACTAAAGAGCAATGAAATGGCATATCAAACTTTTTTGTTCCCTTTTACTCCCATTTCATTCCTTCTTAGTTGTATGTGATTTCTAACTATGATATTATTCAGTTTAATTAAAAGGTAGGGGATGAGTTAACAATGCATAATCTTATTGATATTTTTGCTTATAAAATCTATAAAGAAAAACTCTTATCTAATAGCGATATTCGTAAAATGAAGTACGCTATGAAGGTTATTTGGAGTGAATTAGAAAAGTTTATCATATTTTTGTTATTTTTTGTTGTTTTGAATAAGGTGCCTTTGTTCTTGTTTTCTTTCGCTGTACTATTGTCTATTCGTTCATTTTCTGGAGGATTGCACTTTGAAAATAACTTGCCATGCTTTATAACAAGTTTTGGATTTTTTTCCTTGACAGTTTTTATTCTGCCTCATTTATTTACGATGACAATCCATACAGCGCTTATACTCACACTAGTTAGTATAATAATTATCTCTTACCGTTCCCCCAGGCCCTCTAGTTTTCGACCTATATTAAATAAAAAAAGAAAAAGGATACTAAAATATTTATCCCTTTTCTCTACGCTGCTTTGGATTTTTGTTTTATTTAAATTTCTCCTAATATATAATAAAACTTTTTTTGCATGTGGCATATGGAGCATATTTTTACAAGCATCCCAACTATCTATAGGAAAGGAGGAAAAACAATGAAAAACAACTCTTCAATATTAAAGATCGCTTTATTTTCCATCGCATCTATGTTTGTACTTGCTTCAGAGTTAATTGCTTTCTCAGGATCAATTGTTCTCTGGGGAGAGCCAAAATGCCCCAAAAATTTATTAAAATAATATTTTAAAAATCGTATATTTTTCATCAAAAGAAAGTTCAATGCTTCCCTGATAGCAATCGACAATTCGCTTTACATTATATAAACCATAACCTCGATACTTTCCTTCTTTGGTAGAAAAACCTCTTTCAAAAATATGATTAATATCTCTTGACTGGATCGTTTCACCTGTATTTTTTATTTCTATTACTTTATATTCTTCTTCTATACCAAGTAATAAAACGATTCTATTTGAATTGTCATTGTTGTTATTTTTATTTGCCTCAATAGCATTGTCCAGTAAATTTCCTAATAATTCAACAAGTTCATATTTTTCTAAAGGGTATTGTGGTATTTCATTTAAAAATTCAATATAAAAAGCAATGCCTTTTTCTTCTGCTAAGGATTTTTTACTATAAATGATTGCACTTAAGATAGGTTCTTTTATACTTAGTAGTTTGTCTGTAGACTTCATTACTTTAATTACCGTCTCTAAGTATTGTTTCATTTCTTGCTTTGCCTGTTGATCATCTTCAAGTTGAACTAATCCATAAAGAGCACTGAGATGGTTTTTGAAGTCATGCTGGCTTTGTCTTATTTCATGTACCATATTCTCTAAAAAAGGCATATATTTTTCATGAGTATGTATAATTTTTTGCTGTTCTTTAATAAGTATAGATTGATATAAAAAAAATATATTTAATCCTTCCCAAGCAACCATTACTAACAACAGGTATGTTACATGATCCCATATAAAGTCTTTATCTATTTGCCAAATATACATAATCAATAAAACAATTCCACCAATATTGACGATGATCGTTCTTGTATACTTGCCATATTTAGCATAATACTTATTTATCTTGTTTATTATAGTAGACTTATGGATAAAAATACTCACTATCAGCATAATTATATTAACAATAAGTCCACTAAGAAATGAGTAAGTTCTAAGGCTCATAATCTGTGACAGAACATAAGTACATATCAACTGAATACTGAAAATCATTATCAATACAATGATAAATTGAAAGATTGTATCTTTAACTGATACTTTAAACAGGGTTATAATCATCACACATAATACTACAAAATTAACTAAAAATTCAATCCCAACGCTATACATATTAAGGATCACTGCCGTTATGGATAAAGTAATAATAATAGAAAAACTTCTTATGTCATAAATATTCAATTGATTATTCAACTTACTCCATATTAGCAATATAGCTATCATCTCTAATATTGAAAGGATGAATATTTCATACCATTGCATACTGCTCCTCACCTTCTTACACTCCAGAGAAAAACTTGTTTAAAAACTCTCGTTTATATTTGTTACTTACATAAGCATTTACAGCGTACTCCTTAAAGTACACTGTCCAAGCGTTTTTTCCATATCTCTCTACTAGGAAAATATTTGCAATATTAACTATATAAGACTTATGAGTTTGCATAAAACTCGAAGAGCTTACTTTTTCTAGTATTCCTTTCATCGAAGTATTAGGAATGGTATATTGATTATTTTTCGTATACACCATACAATTTTTTCCTTGAGCCTCAATAAAGAAAATATCCTTAAGAAAAATTTTTAAAATACAGTTCTTAACTTCGAATCGAATGACCTGCTCTTTAATAGATTCTTTTATAACTCCTTTTATTAGTCGCTGGGAAATTTTAAGTATATCTTCTTGCGTATAGGGTTTTTCAATAAAATCATAACAGTGATACTTTTTAAAGGCTTCAAGCTGATAATAAACATGAGTAGTAATAAATACAATATAGGTTAGTTCATACTGGGGTATAGAACGAATCTTCTCTGCTACTTTCAATCCTGACATATCAGAAAGTTCAATATCTAAAAAGAATAGCTGGATTATTTCTTGTTCTAAGGTTTTTATCGCCTGTCCACCAGTGGCAACTTCAAATACTTTTATGTCTTTATTTAAAGACTCAAGAATTCTGACTAAATTATTTCTTTCAACATGATTATCTTCAACTACAAGAATGTTCATTGTAACTCCCCTACTCTATATTTTGATTGATAAGTATTATGATACTCTTAGTAATGCAAAATCTTATTAAAACACTAGCATAATATAATAACTTTTTAAATAAAAAATCGATAAAAGGTTAAAATCCTCGACGAAGTGTGTAAAACTAGCTAATCACACACTTAAAAAGCACCTTCAAATATTAGATTTTTTTATCTAGTATTTTGGGTGCTCTTCGCCTTCATTTCTTGAAAAGTTCATAATAAAAGACGGCATCCTTTGAGACAATACCGTCTAATACTTCCTTTTATCTATTCATAATTTAAATAATTAGGCAAAGTATCTGCCTTCGTATGATCATTACCTTCATATTTTAGTAAGGCTTTAATGTTAATCGTATGATTGTTTCTATCATACTTAATTTCTATATGGTCTGGTCTTCCATCGTCTTGGTGTAGCTGAAGAAATTGTTTTAAAATATTCTCTGCTGCCTCATTGTTTACATCCTCATAAATCTGTAGATATTCTTTCTCTGGTATCTCCAAATAAAGGTCGTATCCGCCTTCATGTTTCACCCTTCGATCTAATACACTTTCTAGCATAATATCCACACCTTCCTCTTTAAAATTATTGCATATACTGGTGAATTCATAGATAAATCTCTTTGCACTTGAATTTTAACAATTAAGAAACACATCTATTACTTCTTAATCCATTAAAGTTCATAGCAGCATATCTATATTTTCCCCTTTTTTAAAGAAGATATGAAAATTATATAAAATAGCATTTTCCTTCTTCTGCAATCTGCAGCATATGTGGAAATACTTCTTTTGTCTCTTCCAGCAACTCCGCCACTGAAATTTCTGGCAAAAAGTGAGTTAGTATTACCCTCTGCAGATCAGCCTTTACAGCAATTTCCCCCACCTGTCGCCCAGATAAGTGGGGGACATTTTCATTCATATATTTGTGCAAAATATTTGCTTCACACAACAGTAGGTTACTTCCCTTAACAAAATCTATAAAACCATCAAAGTACTTTGTATCACCGGAATAAACGAATTTTTTATTATCTTTTTCAAAAGCCATGGCGTAACATTCTAAAGGATGGTCTGTTTTTTTAAAGGTAACTTTCATATTATTTATGCTGATCTCAGTACCCTCGTGTATGATGTTGCGAACAAATGCACCTTGGTACTGGATTCTATCATACTCTTCTTGAGGGCTTGCTGGTAGATATATAGGAATCGGCTGCTTTAGCTTCCCAAACATTTGCTTGATATTGATGGCATATCGCATCACCATTAGGTCACTCATATGGTCCGGATGCATATGACTGATAAATATGGCATCTAACTTATTTAAGTCATTGCAATAGTTTAACAGCTTAGACAACACACCATTACCACAATCAATAAGAATTTTTGTTTCTTCTGACTCCAATAAATATCCTGAACAGGAACCTCCAGCCTTTGGATAAGGTCCATAACAACCTAATACAGTTAGTTTCAAAAAAATTCCTCCTAACTTTTGTTATTCTATTTTTAGTATTAGCTTTTGTTATAAATCTTAGTATGCTTGAGATTTTTTGTTCGATTTTTTTAACATTTTTATTGCATCGTGAATGGGCTTATAATAAGGCATAATACTTCTTGCTTTATATAGATGCCATGTAGCCTTTTCTATATGATCTGTTTTTGAATAGATTAGACCCAGTTGATATTGCCCATATCCATTTTCTGGCATGCTATCTACTAAAAGCTTTGTATATTTAAAAGCTAGCTTCATATCCTTTAATTTAAAGAAGTAGATTTGACCAATGCTTAGTAGTAGATAGGCATCCTTAGGATTATAGGTTAGTGCTTTTCTATAATAATGTATAGCTTCTTTATAATTTTCTTCCTCATAATAACAATCCCCGATACCAGTATGGATATCTAGCTTAAAATCATCGATCGTAGGAGTTTTTCCTATTTTCAAGGCCCTTTGATAACAGTCTATAGCACTTTTATTATTTTCAATTTCATAAAATATATCTCCCATCAGCTTCCAAAAATACGGATTATTTGGGTGTCTGTCTAATACCTTTCTTAGAAAGTCAATAGCATACTCGTAACTGCCGATATTAATCAGAGAGATCACCATATTGCTGATAAGATACTGATTTTCTGGACTCTTTTTCAGTGCCTCTTTACAGATATGAAAAGCCTCTTCCTCCATGTTATTAATAATATAAAAACTACTCATATTCAAATAAGGCTCAATGGAGTTTGGTTGTAGTGTAGCCTGTATTTTCAAGGTTTTTATCGCCTTTCCTACATTTCCTACATTTTCATATAAGTAGGCTAGTTCCTCCAATATATAATATCGCTTATACTTTTTAAGAAAGAATGGATTGTATTTTAAAAACAAGATCAATCCTTTATAAGCAATATCAATTCGATCATACCGCATATGACTTTTAATTTCTTGGAAAAATAACTTCCAAGCTTCATCGTCACTTTCTTTGCCTAACAGATTGTATTTATTTAGCCACTTCGTTTCCATTTCCTTCAATGGCAAGTTTTCTTTTGGATAAAACACATGGCTATTTATTTGTTTTAAATCTACAGTAGCCATCAATTCACTGTAGAGTTTTTTTCCTTTAACATCTTTATTGAAGTGAATTTCTAACCAAAAACCTGGAATGTTTCTATATCTACTTCTCAGTTTTATACTTTTCACACCAATAATATCAGAAGAAATAACAGTGTTTTTTTCTATCGGCATATCATCTATTTGAAAATGTTTATAAACAAACTGTATTCTTTCGTTTTTATTAGGAAAAAAAATATTTAATAGCATTTCAAGCCCTCCTTTAGGAGCAAATTGCTGTTTCTTATATATAATACTATACCATAAAAAAAATATTAACAATAAAAAATTAAAATTAATTCTTTTCCTTTTATGCAAGAATTGTAATATAATAAGGCTACATAAAAGGGGGGGGTTTATGTTTTTTATTAGGAGAAAATTTCCATTATTGCTATTATTCATACTTTTATTAGTCTTACTCATCGCCTGCACTGTGAAAAGTAAAGATGATTATTTATCCATTCATACCATCGATGTAGGACAAGGAGATAGCATTTTAATAAAAACACCCAATGGAAGAACGATGTTGATCGACGGGGGAGAACCTTCTTATGGAAAAGCTGTTGTCGCTTATTTAAAGAAAAACAAAGTAAAGAAAATAGATGTATTAATTGGTACACATCCTCATAGCGACCATATCGGAGGACTTATCAATGTGTTAGATCATTTCCAGATAGACAGATTTTATCTACCAAAAAAAGAACACACCAGTAATACCTTTCAAGAACTTCTAGAAAAGGCTCAAGCTAAAGGTCTAAAAATTTCAGCAGCAACCAGTGACATTTCTATAACCTTCGATGACGATATCACATTGCATTTTTTAGGTCCTCTTAGGGATTATGGAGATCATCTGAATCTATGGAGCGTTATCGTAAAAATGGATTATAAAGAAAAATCCTTTTTATTCACAGGAGATCTTGAGGCTTTAGGGGAAGATGACTTACTAGCTACCTATAAAAAGGATTTTTTAAAATCACAATTTTTAAAGGTGGGGCATCATGGCAGCAATACCTCCTCCACTGAAGACTTTTTGCAAGCGATTGAAGCAAAGGTAGCTGTTATATCCTGTGGCAGGGATAATGCCTATGGTCACCCCCATATGGAGGTTATAGAGAGATTACAAAAGCGTAACACTGCTATTTATAGAACTGATCTGCAGGGTAGCATTATTGTAAAAAGTGATGGTCATAAAATTTGGTCCCATCAACAGCCCTATAACTATTAGCTATTCTTGCTTCCTCAGGATGACAAATTATCGTTTAAGTTAACGCTAGACTTCCTATATCCTATTAGAGCTTCTCTTTAAGAGAACTTTATTACTAAAAATCAAAAAAAAGAAAAAGGTGGAAACGGATGCCACCTTACTTAGCTACCACAAGCACGAGCTTTTATGGTAGCTTTAAAATTGTGTTGCGATGTGTGTATTAAATAGGTTCTACAAAATAATACAAATTCCTCTTTTTTAAAACAAAAAAGTTGTTCTATAAAGAAATTTTTCATTAAAATACAGTTAAGATAAAACAAATTATTTTTAATAAAGCAACATATAATTTATAGAGGTGATTCCATGAAAAGCAAATTAGCAAAGTGTATTATTTTTATTTTTGTAACCTTACTATCCTTTTGCAGTTATAACTTCTTTCAGTCTCCTAAAACAGTTGCCACTTTTCAGTCCTATAGTTCTCCCTCCCATAAAATTGATAAAAGCTTAATTGAACTTTCTAAAAGTGATGATGCCTCTGTAAGAAAAGAAGCTGAGAAAAATCTTATACGCACTACTTTAACAGTCCTAGGCTATGAAAAATGGCAGGAATTTATTGATTATATAGATATAAGTATTTATACAGAAGAAGTGCTGCCTTCAGCCTCTGAACAATTGATTGTAGCATTAGATTTATCCAAAGACTTAGCAGTAATTGTAGTATTTGATGCTGTTGGTAATGAATATATCTTCCATAGCAAAATAGAAGGTCTTGTTCCAGTGAATAAAATAGAGTTTCTATCTAATCCTTCTTATGATTATAAGATGATGGCGATTTACCAAACCTTGGATGAGAGGATTGGTGGTTCTTTTTTCGAGGAATTTTTAGAAATTTATTTGTATGATAAGGACGAGTTTATAAGTACTTGGAAAAAACCTCTTTATTATGAGGAAATCTATAAAGAAGTTTGGATAGACCCTAGTGCAAGAGAAGATTTATGGAATAAAGTCATAGAAGAAACAGTGATTGATTTTATACAAGATCATCCCCTAAAAATCAATACATTTACTACTATGGAAAAACACACTACTTATTCATCAGCTTACCCCAGCACTGAAAAGTTTGCATTAGTTCATAGGGACAGCTATAAAAATTCCTATTATTGGAAGGATGCATTTAATACCTTTATTTTAGGAGAAGTATCAAAGGAAGTTTTTCTATCTAATGTCGCTCTTCTAGAGGATATGGAAAACAGTAGAGAATCTTTATTTAATATTAGCAATAAAAATTATAAAGTAGTCAATTCTAAGGGAGAAGTTCTTTATCTACCCAAAAGTAAATTTCAGTCAATGTTCCAAAGTTTTCTTGAAAAGTGATACAATTAAATAGTCAATGGTTTCCACAGGTTGAAATAAGGCAACTATACTCTTAAAATACCGCTTGAAGAATAAAATTTGGTACTAAAAACTATAATAAATGAGGTGTAATGTACAAATGAAAACAGAAAAACTTTTTTGGCAAAATACTTACTTGAAAGAATTCACAGCAAATATTCTATCTACTGGGGTTTATGAAAAAGATCCTACAAAGTCTTTTATCGTATTAGATAAAACAGCTTTTTATCCCGAAGGAGGGGGGCAACCTTGGGACGAAGGCAAAATTGGCAATAGCAATGTCTCTTATGTATATGAAGAAGAAGAAATCATTTATCATGTAGTGGATCAAGCTCTTATAGAAAAGGAAAATATCTTCTGTTCCATTGATTGGGGAAGACGTTTTGACTTTATGCAACAACATTTGGGTCAGCATATACTTTCAAGGGTTTTTGAAGAACTGTATGACGCTAATACAGTAGGCTTTCACTTAGGTAACGACTTTGTCACTATTGACATCAATAAGCCCTCCCTTAGTTTTGAGGAAATACAACTTGTAGAGGAAAAAGCAAATAAGGTCATCTATGATAACTTAGAAGTAGTATCTCTATTTCCAACAAAGGATGAAGTACTTCAGCTTCCTTTGAGAAAACAGCCTACTGTAGAAGATGGCATCCGTATTGTTAAAATTGATGAAATTGATTATTCTCCTTGTGCTGGGACTCATCCTAAAAATACTGGTTCTGTGGGTATCATAAAAATTCGTAAATGGGAAAAAAATAAAAGTAATCTTCGCATAGAGTTTATATGTGGCTCAAGGGCATTAGAGGACTTTTACTGGAAAAATATCCAAATCAACGAAGTATCTAATTTGTTGTCTGTAAAAGATATAGAAACACAAGATGCTGTTACAAGATTATATCAGGAACATAGAGAACTAAATAAGACTTTAAAAAGTTTGAAAAAAAGCTTATTAGACTATAGGGTAAAAGAGTTGCATCTTAGTGCTAGAGAAGCAGGCGGCTACTTCCTAGTAGTAAAGGAATTTGAAGGGGAAGATTTTAAAGATATTAAAACAATAGCTTCTGCCTTAAGTCTATATCCTAATACAGTTGCCTTACTAGGCACAAAAATTGATAAAGCTCAGGTGGTTTTTTCTTGTTCAAAGGAAGTCCCTATAAATATGAATCAACTATTTAAAGAAGTAATTCCCCTTATCAATGGAAAAGGTGGTGGTAATGCCACCAGTGCTCAAGGAGGAGGCGATGAAGCTTATAATCTGGAAAGCTTGCTTAAAGCCGCAGAGCAAAAAATCATTATGGAATACATAAAGTAATCTTTAAAGGAGCGAATCATAATGAAAAATATCGTTATCAATATGTTACAAGAACGAGGCGTTACCATTGAAGATATGGCTAATTTAGTACTAGATCTTCAGAAAGACTACCTTCCTTTAACTATGGAAGTAGCGGTTGAAAATATCCACAAAGTTTTAGGAAAAAGAGAAGTGCAAAACGCTATTCTTACTGGTATACAGATAGATAAATTAGCGGAGCGTGATTTAATTGAAGAACCTCTTTTATCCATTGTGAAACGTGATGATTCTTTATATGGTATAGATGAAATTATGGCCTTGAGTATTACTAATATTTATGGGTCTATAGGCTTTACTAATTTCGGTTATTTAGATAAGTTAAAGCCTGGTATTATTGGAAAAATAAATGAGCATGAGGGAGGGCAAGTAAATACATTTCTAGACGATTTGGTTTCTGGTATTATTGCTGCTGCTTGTTCTAGGATAGCACATTCTATGGAGAACTCCCAAGATGAGGAATAAAAAAATACCCACTTTATATTTATTATAAAGTGGGTATTTTTTATTAAAACTTTGATAAAACTAAAAACTTATCTACTATCGTTTGTTAGCAGGTTCCATATTGATTTTTCTACCTTTGATACGGTTTTTATTCATAGCCGTTAAAACTTTATTTGCATGTTTCTCAGGCACTTCAACAAAAGTAAATTTATCAAATATATCTATTACCCCTACCATATTTCCTTCTATTCCTGATTCACCAGTGATGGCACCTAAAATATTTCCAGGAGTAGCTCCATGCTTCTTACCTATATTCAGGAACATTCTAACCATTCCTGGCTCTGCTCCTGTATCTTTAGAGGCCACATCTTCCGCTGCTTCTATGGACTCTTCTTCATTCTTATTGATCATCAATTTCAATAAAGCTGCTGCTATGTCAATAGAGCTATGATCTTCTGATAATTTTTCCACAAAGTTAGTATATTCTGCAATACCACCTTTTTCAATGGTAGCAACAATATTTTTAGCGATGGTTTCTCTTTGCTTTTCGGCAATGTCGTTTATGGTAGGTATATTTTTTCTTTTAATTTTTGTCTTTGCATAGGTTTCTAAAGCTTTTAAAGTTCTAAGCTGTCTTCCAGCAACAAAAGTATAGGCAAGTCCTGTTCTTCCTGCTCTTCCTGTTCTACCTATCCTGTGAACATAATACTCAAAATCTTCAGGAATATCATAGTTAATAACTAACTCTACATCATCTACGTCAATACCTCTAGCTGCCACATCTGTAGCTACTAAGAAGTCAATAATACCATCTCTAAACTTTTTCATGACTCGATCTCTTTGACTTTGTTTTAGATCTCCGTGAAGTCCTTCTACAGAGTGACCTCTACTTTGTAGACTTTCCACCAATTCATCTACACCTTTTTTCGTTCTACAGAAAATCATTCCTAGTTCACTTTCTTCCATATCCAAAACCCTACATAAGGCATCAAGTTTTTCATGATTCTTTACTTCAAAATAATATTGACCAATCTTAGGAACAGTTAATTCCTTGTGTACTACTTTTATTTTTTCAGGACTTTTCAAGTACTTTTTACCTATGTTTTCTATTTCTCTAGGCATCGTAGCAGAAAACATAGCTGTCTGACGATCCTTAGGTGTTGTATCTAATATGGTTTCTATATCTTCTAAAAAGCCCATATCTAGCATTTGATCTGCCTCATCTAAAACAACACCAATTACCTTGTCTAATTTTAGTGTCTTTCTTCGGATATGGTCGATTATTCTTCCAGGGGTACCTACAACAATTTGTACTCCTTGTTTTAATGCCTTAATTTGTCTCTCTATAGGCTGACCTCCATAGATAGCTAAAGATCTTGTCTCTGGTAAATACTTGGCAAACTTTCTAAGTTCATCAGCTACCTGCATAGACAGCTCTCTAGTAGGAGTTAGTATCAATATTTGAACGGATTTATCCTTTTGATTTACCTTTTCAATCATAGGTATGCCAAAGGCTGCAGTTTTTCCTGTTCCTGTTTGTGCTTGACCTATGATGTCTTTTCCTTCATATAGTTTGGGTAAGGCTTGGGATTGGATGGGGGTAGGTGCTTCAAAGCCCATCTCTTCAATAGCTTTTAAAATGTTTTTCTCAATGTTTAAATCTTGGAATTCAATATTCTTCATCTTATCTCTCCTAATTTTAGTTTTCACTGCAATATTATATCTCTTTTGCCTGTTTATGTAAATAAATAATTGTTGTTATTATCTTTTTTTTATTATTTTTTTATCAATGGTAAAACAATATACATACTTTTTTTATAATATTTATAATCATTTATTTCATTAATCCTATCAATCTTATCTTTGCATCAACTACCACTTCTACTTCTACTTGTGGAAAAATATCTCTCCAATCCTCCTGAATCTCATCCCATACCTTTGGTTCGTAACGCTGCATAGCAACATTAAAGTGAAAAATATCTGCACCATATTCCGATTGCACATAGGTAATGGTATCTTTGATTTCTCTTTTTAATTTTTCCTCTACTCTGCTTTCTACTTCGCTAATAAACTCTCTATCAAAAGCGTTTTCAAACTGAGATCTAAACTCCTCTGATAAGTTAAAGGTGGCGGCTATATCCATATGCATCTTAATATTATTACTTTTGATTACTGGCTTTACATTGGTTTTTGCTTTGGTAATTTCTAATACCACTAATTCTGCCGCAGGGTGTGGGGATTCTACCACTTCTATACCTCCTACCACTGCATCCCTCGCCCACTTTGTATAGTTGGTATCAAGTTCTCCTAACCATCCCACCATTTTATCTCCTTTAAATACAGCAGCCCCAGCATACTTGGCTTCATCTCTAGTAGCAATCACCCTAGGTAAAACAAAATCTAGTTCCCCATGGATACTTTTTGATACCTCGCCTAAATCCGTCTTATGAGGAATTCTTGAATTTTTATTGGCATTTAAAGGAAGTCTCTCTAGGTATAAACTAGAATAGTCATCAATCCTAGGTGCTATATCCAATACTTTTTTAGCTTCTGATGGGGTAATAAACACTCTGGTTCTTCTTCGCATTTCATGGTCCCTAAAGTGCATATCCAATAGTTCTTTAATACCTTCCCTTGCCACCTCTTCGCTGATAATAATAACTTTAAGATGTTCATAGAAAGGAGGATAGCTGATCCTAGTGGAGAACTGCCTATTTACTTCAAAAAAATTATTGCCGGCTATTGTTAAGTCCCATGTTCTTTCCAGTGCCCCCGCTTCTCCACCACCACCAGCTACCTCTGGGGTAGCGATTGCTTCTGGTATCACTGGAATTTGAATGGTATAGGCATACTTAGGACCTCCTTGATGCAGTGGCATTTTTTCTAATTCTCTTTCACTCAAATAGTCTTCTAAATCCTCTTGACCCTGTGGTAAAGGTGGATATTTATCTATAGCCATACCAAGCACATACCCTCTGTTTTCTACCTCCATATAGTCCCAACATCCCACTAAAAAAAACATAAAAAAGACAAATACTACCCCCAAAAAACACTTGAATCTATAAATTTTCATACACTTTTTCCTCCCCTTTGCTTCACTAAAACACCTATAAAAATCACAGGTATAATGATAAAACTGTGTACTTGTGCCAGCTTATTGTTGATACTTAATAGGGCATGAACCTCCACAACATTATTGGGTAAAAGAGCAATGAGAAAAATAATAGGTATTTGCCCGTAAAGCATTAGCTGCTCTTTTTCACTGCGAAACATAACTTTTAAGTTTATAACAGAAGCAAAGTAATAAGCTGCTAAGGTTGTAAAGGTCATAGGAATCCATACTGCCATAAACATTACTTCTAATCTCTCAAACATCTCTATATCCAGCTGAAGAGCCCTAGATAAAGCGATGGTTGGATGAAGGATATGTTGAATTTCTCTGCTGCCAAAAACCATAATGCTCATAATGACAATAGAAAAGTAGATGGCTGACACCAATAAAATTCCAATAGCTATCCACTTTTTTACTTTTTTTTGTTCCTTAAAACAAGGCATAATATAGCCAATAATTCCAATGCCCAGGAAAGGATGCGTCGTTTCTAAAAAACCCTGAAAAATTGGTTTTGCACCCCCATGAAATACTGGTAATAGATTTTTATGGTCTATATTGGTTGCAGAAAAAAGCATCAAAACCGTTATGGCTATGACGATGATGGGAAGCAACAAATCAAAGACAATACTGATGGTTTTGATTCCTTGTTTTACACAATATACACAAGTACCCAACATGACTAAAATAATGATGTATAGGGGAGTCATATCTAACAAAAATAATTTTACACTATCTGCAAATGCTCTTAGTGAAAGACCTATAGAAAATATTAGGTAAACAGCTATAGCTATCATAATAATTTTTCCCAAAAACCGCCCTAAAACTACTTCAGCAATTTGAGAAATGTTTAACCTAGAATACTTTTTCCCCATCCAGTAAAAAGCAAATCCTATAACAAAAGATACCAAGGTTGCCAAAGCAATAGAGGCCCACCCATCATTTTGGGCATGCTCCACGATGTCTTTGGGCAACGTCAGTAATCTTACCCCCACCATGGTATGAACAACAAAAGATAACATATTTACATCTTCTAGTTGATCCTTCATTTCACTGCTCCTTTTTGTTTTGATCTCAAGTTTTTTCTTATTGAAATGAGTTCAACTCTCCCTCTAAACATAGACTTGTGATTTTTAAACTTTAATTAACTTCATTGTTTTCTCCATTAGTTTCTAATGTTGGAGGTGTTTCATTGATTAGATCTGTTGGTGCTTTTATCAAAGTATCCTTTAGTTTGTCTAATCGATAAGGAGAAAAGTCAGATAAATATCTAATGCCAAAGCTTTCAATAGAAGCTAGATGAATAAGGAGGATTAGCCAGAAGACAACAATCCCATACAATCCCCAAATCGCTGATGCAACAATGAAATAAATCCTCAAAATTCTATTACTCAAGGAAAAAGTATAATTAGGTAATGTAAAGGAAGTGATGGCAGTCAAAGCCACGATAATTACCACAATAGGACTTACTAATCCTGCCTGTACCACCGCCTGCCCAATTACCAAACCCCCTACAATACCTATGGTTTGCCCTACTGGCTTAGGCAATCTTACAGATGCCTCTAATAAAGCTTCTAAAGTAAACTCCATAAATAATATTTCTGCTAAAAACGGAAAAGGTAGTCCTACCCTAGTTCCTGTTATGTACAATACCAAAGATGTTGGTAACATTCCTGGGTGGTAAGCCGTCAGTGCCATATATAGTGCTGGTAAAGTGGTAGCTATAAGATAGCTTATATACCGCATAATACGAAGAGCTGAAGTAATAATTACCCTCTCAGAATAATCATCGAAAGCATTAAAAAACATTCCTATCGTTACAGGCACCAGTAAAACAAAGGGTGTGCCATTGGTAATAATAGCAATTCTTCCTTCTAATATACTTCCCACTACTTTATCAGGTCGTTCTGTTGCTAGCATCTGTGGAAATATGCTCCATTTATGTTCCTCAATGATTTGTTCCACATGGGAACTTGTAATGATTTTTTCTTCGTTTATATTTTTAAGTTTTTTCCTAATTTCTTCTACTACCTTGGGTTGTGCCATATCCTTTAAGTAAACTATCGCTATATCGGTTTCTGTCTTTTTTCCTGCCAAAAAGTACTCGACCGATAAACTGGGATTATAGATTCTTTTTCTTATTAAAGCAATATTGTTTTTTATGTTCTCTACAAAGCTTTCTCTAGAACCTCTAAGGATTTGTTCTGTACTGGGTTCTTCTACACCTCGTTCTACCGCCCCTCGGCTTTCAATAATTAAAGCCTCTGGAATAGTATCTATCAATAGTAAGCTTTTTCCACTTAAGAGTGCTATCAATAATTCATGAAAGTTATTATTTTTGTTTATTCCTACTGCTGGCAGTACTTTCTCTATCAGCATACTTGTAGTTATAGGCACATCCTCTAAAAACCTTTTCTCCCTCATAAGCGGCTCTAAGATTTGATCGTTAAGAAGGTCTTGATTAATCATATTCTCTATATAGAGGAGAGTCATAGAAACCCCACCTATTTCCAATTCCCTGTATACAACATCGTCACTATCCTTTAAGAGTTCTTGAATATCTTGACGATTTTCTTCCAAGCTGGTACCTATATAAGTTTTCCTTAACTTTTTATCTTCTATCTTAGCCTGAAAAACTGTAGCATCATGATCCATTATCTTTTTAGGTTTTTTTGTTGGTTTCATAGTTACCCCTTCATCTTCTATTTATTCTTAGTGTATCCAAAAAAAGTAACCATCAACAAAAATTATGTATAAGTTGTAAAAGTTTTATTGCAATTTAAATATCTAGAAAATAAATTACATATACTACCATCAGGAGGTGAAAGGATGCAATCTGAAAAGTTCCGTTTTAAAAGTTTAAATAATACAAAGCTTCCACCAGAAAATATCGAAACCATACTCAGTGCCTTAAATGGAGTATACACAGTAATGACAGATGTTGTGGACAATACCATCACCGTGGATTATGACGATACGCAAACCTCTTCAGCAGAAATCAGAGCAAAATTAGATGAAAATAAATTGGTTTAATATCTTTCGCATCCAGATTGTCCCCTTGCTTTATGTTCAAGATGACAACAGCTAAAACAATATATAGTTTTGGCTAAAGTTTAAATTTATTGTCTTTAAGTTATCTTTAAGCAAGAAAAAAATCTCTATATCTATTTTATTTTCAGATATAGAGATTTTTATATTAAACTATTTTTACTCACCAAAGGTCAGAATTTCTTCTAGCAACTTCTCCCTCAAAGCATCTATTTTTTCAAACTGTATATTAGGTACATAATAATCTTCAATATAGTCATGGTTTTTCTTGGTTCGTTGTAGGTTATAGGTAACATCATCAATTAATTGTTGAAATAGTTTTTCACTGTACTCTAGTTCTTGTTTATATTTATTGCGTTTTTCCTCTTGTATGAATTTATTTAAATTAATAATCTCATGGTCTTGGTATTTACTATTGGTAGTAAAGGCCATATCAAGTTGAGGTATAATAACAGATTCTACTTTATCTGGCACCAAAGGTTCATGGTAAACTTCTATATCGTATCCCTTTTCTGTAGCTGTTTTAGCTATGTTTTCCAATAGTGTTGATTTTCCTGTACCTGGTGCACCTTTGATGTAGTAGATATTTCTTATAACAGCAAAATAGGTTTCTGCAAAGTCTATATGCCCTTTGTGGGTATAGGCACTGCCAAATAGGTGCCTTTCATAAGCCAGGGCTTTTTGGAGTACTAAGCTGCCGAAAAACTTTTCTATTATTTTGCTTGTTGCCTCATTGATCTTTAAAAAATCCATAGCCTGATTATAAGTCCATTCAATATCATCATGAATTAATTTTGCTGCTCCTAAAAACTTATATACTCTTTTATAGATCTTACCGTTTTCATCAATAGCGTCAATAATGCTTTCTCTATTGTTGCGGAGATTTTCTTCCTGCCAATAATCACCTAAGTGAATAGTGGTATCAACTGCACCTGGATATTTAGGGTCTAATACATGAGGTGCTGTTCCGTCTAACATAGCTATTTTTAACTTTGGCACTACTAATGCATCTATAGAATCTGGATCAGCGGAACAGTGATGAAACTCAATATCATAGCCTTTGTTTATCAAAGTATCACCTATTTTTTTCATCATGCTGGACTTTCCAGTCCCGGGACCACCTTTTAAATAATATACTTTATTGGCTTTTTTTAAATCAATGACATACTGAAAATATGAAAAAAACCCTAGAGAGGTATTTCCTCCCGGCAACAAACTTTTAATCCTTCCCTTATTTTCCATACTTCCCCTCCTTCTATCGTCATCTACCATATTATTATATTATCCATTTTTAAAATTTTTGTGCTTATCTCTTTACAATAAAGTTCCAATAGCTAGTTGAATTTCTCTAAAATTATTGAAATTTACAATAAATTCATTGTATTTTCTATTATTAAAAAAGAAACACTTGCATGTTTTTATTTTATCCTTTATAATTATTACTTGTGGTTAGAAGTTGTCTAAAAATTATATTTATTGATCAATAAAGCTATAGTTTGCAGAAAAAATGTAATAATTATAATAGAGGTATACTCTGGTGTATACTTTTTAATATTATTGCACTATTAAAACATTTTAGTTTTTACTGAAAAGTTTTACACAAAGAAATTGTTGTAAGTATTTGCCAATGCTTGACAAATTTAATGACTAGACTACTTAATAGGAGGGATTGTATGGCAAATTTAAAAGAAAACAACAGAGATCAATGGAGCTCTAAATTAGGATTTGTTTTAGCCGCTGCTGGTTCTGCTGTAGGTTTAGGGAATCTATGGCGATTTCCTTACACAGCCGGACAAAACGGCGGTGGAGCTTTTGTATTAGTATACTTTGGGATTTTATTACTGGTTGGATTTACATTGATGTTAGCTGAGTTGCTTATTGGTAGACATACACAGCTAAATGCTGTGGGAGCTTATAGAAAAATTCGTAAAAACTGGGGTTGGGTAGGTGGTATAGGTGTATTAGCCTCCTTTCTGATTCTATCCTTTTATAGTGTTATTGGTGGATGGGTAATTAACTATTTATTTAAAGCTGCTACAGGGGCCTTTACTGTTCCCGGTACGGACATGGCTGACTTATTTGTTTCCTTTATCACAAATCCAGGTCAACCAATTATCTATCATGGTATTTTTGCTTTTCTTACCTTAGCTATTGTTATGGGAGGAATTAGTGGTGGTATTGAAAAATACAGTAAGATTTTGATGCCAGGTTTATTCGTTATGATGATCGTCATTATGCTACGCTCAGTTACTTTACCCGGTGCTTCTGAAGGAATTAGATTCTTTTTAATGCCAGATTTTTCTAAAATTACTGGGGAAGTGATGTTGGCCGCTCTAGGACAAGTATTTTTTTCCTTAAGTTTAGGTATGGGTGTTATCATCACTTATGGCAGCTATTTAAGTAAAGATGAAAATATTCCTCAAAGTGCTATGATTATTCCACTGGTGGATACAGGTGTGGCTTTATTAGCAGGTTTGGCAATCTTACCAGCAGTATTTGCTTTAGGATTTAGTCCTGACCAAGGTCCTGCACTACTTTTCATCATATTGCCGGCAGTATTTGCTAATATGCCTTTAGGTACATTCTTTGGTGTTATCTTTTTCTTATTAGTATTGTTTGCAGCATTAACATCTTCTATTTCTTTACTAGAAGCTTCTGTTTCTTATATTGTAGATGAGTTTAACTGGAATCGTAAAAAGACAGCTCTTCTTTTAGGTTTAGCCGTATTCTTATTAGGTATTCCTTCCTCTTTAGCACAGGGGGTTTGGAGTCACATAGAACCTTTTAGAGAGTTAGATATTTTGGATTCTATTGATTTCGTTGCAAGTAACATTATGTTGCCCCTTAGCGGATTTTTACTATGTATCTTTATTGGATGGATATGGGGTATTGATGAAGCACTTAAAGAAGCCACCAACAAAGGAAAAATTTCCTTTAAACTGGCTGGTTTCTGGTCCTTCTTGATTAAATGGGTAGCACCTATAGCTATTTTAGTCGTATTCTTTCAAGGCTTAAAATAGTTTTAAAAAAGACAATTGACTTTAAGTCAATTGTCTTTTTATTATTTAGAAATCTTACTCGGTTTTTATAGCTTCTAAAGCACTAAGGTTCATAGCTCTTCTGGCAGGAGAGTAGCCTGATACAATTCCAATAAAGGTTGCAAAGGCAACTGCTGCTGCTGCTAGTTCAAGAGGAATAACAGACATACCTGTACTTCCCCCTACTGGTCCTAAAAAGCCTCCGCCTATTTTATTTAGACCAAAAGAAATACTATAGCTAAAGATCAGCCCTGCTATACCTCCACAAAAACCTATAATCCCTGCTTCGATAAGAAATAACTTTTTAATATCAGATAAATTTGCTCCCAACACCTTCATTACTCCAATCTCTCTTGTTCTTTCGTAGATACTCATGATCATTGTGTTGGTAATCCCTATAGCCGCTACGAACAAACTTACTGCACCAATTCCTCCTAGTATAGCTTGAATCTTAGCAGAAGTTTCCTTCATAGATTTGAGGATATCCGTCAAGCTAAAGGTTTGAAAGCCCTTAGCTTTGATTTCTTCTTGGATTCTTTCTACATCATTTATTTCCTTAGCCTTTACACTTATTTTTTCGTATTTATTATTGTCTTGATTTCGATTTCTTTGAGATGCCTCTTGTCGATTTGTTCGACGATCTTCTTCAATAATTTTTTCTAGTGTTGTGATATTCATATAAGCATAATAATCTTTTTCACTGAAGCTTTCAGCCAATATGCCTACACCTCTTACATTATGGGTTTTTGGTGGTGTTGAATTTGTTTCAGACTGCTCCCTGCTATTTCTCACTTCGCCATAATTCATATCAGAGGTTAAAATTAAATTATTGCTTATCAAATCAACATTGTTACTTGATCCGTATTGATAACGATTATTCAAACGTGGATTATAAAAGTACATTGCTACATTTTTTCCAAATACCATGGCTTCTTTATCTGAAGATAATAAGAGTCTTCCAGTCTCTACTTTAAAATCAAAAGCCTCCATGACTTCAGGATCTATCCCAACCACAGACACATAACCCACCATTCTCCCTATTGCCATTTTATAATAGGCGTTTTTAATGGGCATAACAGCCTCTACTCCTGGTATCTGCTTAAAATAGTGGACTGCTTGATCATCTAGGCTAACCTGTTTTTGTTGCTGGGAAGACATGGATTGATCATAATTTCCATAATTATGCACCTCAATAATATTTAAATTCCCCATTTGAGATAGTTGTTCTTTGAAGCTCCTGTCCATTGCAATACCTAGAGAAAGCATAATCACAATAGAGCTTGTACCTATAATCACGCCAAGTATAGTAAGAAAAGTTCTGGTCTTTCTTCTCCACAAACTTTCCAAAGACATTTTCAGTAAATCCAAGCTACTCATACATATCCACTTCCTCTAGTTTCTTTTTGCGTCTTTTATAAAAAAATACTGCTGCAATCCCTCCAACGATGATTACACCAATGACTACAGGCAGTTTTCTTTTATCAAAAGCTCCTTCCATGGTCTCTGGTTGTTGAAATTCTTCTGGCATGAACTCCTGCATCGGCTCTAAAATTTCTAATGAAAGTTCCTTTTCAATGGAAAAGTGTTGATTGATTTCATCATCATAGCTAAAAATAATTTTTCCTGTTAAGGCACCTGCACTTGTGGGGATGATGGTGGCATCATAGTAATTATTTTTACCAGCCTCAAGATTTCCAATATACAAACTTCCTTCATGAGTATCAAAATCACCCTCTATACTGATCATCATATTTCTCATTAAGCCTCGTCCTGCATTATAAAATTCTAGCGATATGCCTATAGGGTTTCCTAAGTAGTTCTCAGTAGGAGTAATGATATCTCCTATGATCAAACTGGTTTCTTGAATAACTGGGATTCCTATTAATTCTTTTATATTATAAGCTTTGCCTTTTGTATCTTCATATTCAATATCTGCAAAAATATTGTGGGTTTTATACTCTGCATTTATTTTTGGTCGCAAGCTTATAGTACGTTCCACCCTGCTATTAGCAGCAATCCCTTCGATATAAAAAGAATTACTACTTCCTACAGGGGAAAACACATCCCCGTCAGAACTTATACTGACTCGTATATTTTTAACATCACTATTCTTATGGGTGTTATAAAAAGATATATTTAAAGGAAATGCTTTACCAGCCTCTATAAAATCTCCACCATAGTCATAATAATCAACGATGACTTTTGGGGTTCCAGTTTCTTGATCATTACTGTCTACAAAAATTCCTATATATTGGCTTGCTGATTGTAGTTCTTTCTTTCTTCCATCTTTCACCTCATACTCTACATGTAATTTAATGGGATAATTCTTTGACTCTATATCATTTTTTGCAAACAAAGTGAATTCAATAGGCACCTCTTTTCCAACTGCTAAGCTTCCTATATTTTTAATAGACATAGATTTAGGTAAGATTTCTTCTCCCGCATCAATACTTACTTTGACGTTATCTACATCTTCACTTCCTGTATTTTTTAAGTTAAAGAAAATAGTGAAATCTTCAAAAGGTTCCACTGCTTTTTCAGGATAACGGAAGTTATGGAAGGTCACATTGGTTTCTTTAGAGGTTTTTCCCTCTAACGGAAGATATACCTTCACTTCTGTTTCATAAGATGCATCATATTCATCCTTGTAGGTTAAAAAAAGTGTTAGACTATAAGTATCCTCTTCAAGTTGAGAATTTGCAGAAACATTGTAATAAATCGTTCTTGTTTCCCCGCTGTCCAGTGATTGAATATTGATTGTGTCAAGGGTGGAGTCCAATATTAGCTCACTACTTGAAAGTCCTCCCAACCGAGCTTTTATATCCTTAGCAATTAAGTCTCCACTGTTTTGTATACGGAAACCTACAGTTTTTGTAGTGCCACTTACTAACTTATCACCATCAATTGTTGTATCCATTAGTTTTAATTCTGGGACTTCATAGTCGTTTTCAATTTTTATGTAGATAGTTTCAGTTGAACTAAAATTCCCACCGCTAGGTGAAGAGTATTCTACATTTAATGTTAAAGGATAAGTTTTTGCCTCCACATTTTTAGGAATATTAAAGTAAAATGATACATTCTCCACTCTACGTCCATAAATTGCAGAAATTTTTTGTTTTGTTACTAAATTATTGATTTCAAAAGGAAAGTTTTTCGGATCGTCAATAACAGGAGAAATAAATATATTTACAGCTTCCCCATTAGTCGTATTTTCAATTGGAATGGCTAACCTTGCTTCTGTTCCAGCTTTAAATACAGGCATTTTATAACTTCTTCCGATAACTATATTTGGGCTATCACGTATTATGTCTCCTTGCGTTTGATATGTTTCAGTACTTGCTTCTGCGCACAAAGGCATAGCGTATAAAGTATTTGCTACGATTGTACTAATAAGAAGCAACAAAAAAAATTTATGCTTCATCACTTGTCCCCCTACTTTCTTCATGATTCACTTCAACTTTTTCAATATTACCATCTAAAATATAAAAAATTCTATCTGCAAATGTTGCAATGCTTTTATCGTGAGTTACGATAATTAAGGTCTGGCGATTTTTTTTAGCTAAACTTAACATAAGCTGCAATACTTCCTGTGTAGTTTTTGAATCTAGATTTCCTGTCGGTTCATCAGCAAAAACAATAGGTGCTTTGCTAACAAAAGCTCTTGCAATTCCTACTCGCTGCTGTTGTCCCCCACTCATTTGAGTAGGTTTATGTTTAATATATTTTTCCAGCCCAACAGCTTTTAGCATAGTGAAGGCCGCTTTTTCTCTAGCCTTCTTACTAACCCCTCTAAAGGTTAGTGGCAAACTAACATTTTCCAGTGCATTTAATGTGGGCATTAAATTATAGGATTGAAATATGAAACCTATATTTTTTTGTCTAAAATTTGTTAGTTGTTTTTCGCTCATCTTTTCAATATGCTTTCCATGAATTATAATACTTCCCTTGGTTGGCTTTTCTAAACCCGCCATAAGATTTAAAAGGGTAGATTTTCCAGAACCAGAGGTTCCCAGTAAGCAACATATTTCTCCAGTTTTGATATTCATAGAGATATCGTCTAATGCTATAATTTTTTCCTCTCCTATTCTAAATACTTTTCTAGCGTTTTTAATTTCTATTGCATATGTGATATCCATCCCTCCTTCTATAATTAAAGTTTATGGAAAAAAATGCCTAGTACTAGCTATTTATTAGACGGACTTCCTAGGAAAAAGTTTCATAAAAAAAACCCAAATCTATATAGATTTGGGTTTTTTTATAAATTAACTCTCTTTATATATATTGAAAAAAACTTTTTCATAGGGTAAGTCTTCTTCAACATAAGAAGGCTTTTCTTCATCAGGATAACCTATAGCTATAATCGACTCTATCTTTATTTCCTCGGGAATATCCAGTACTTTTTTAATATAGGCTTCTGCTGTAGTTTCTGCATTATGCTTTCTACCTCTTATTTGAATCCAACAAGAACCTAAGTCCATAGATTCTGCCATCATTTGAATCAAAACAGATGCTATAGAAGTGTCTTCCACCCATACATCACTTTTGCTCTCATCCCCTAAAACCACAATAGCCAAAGGAGCATCTTTTAAAAAAGAAGAACCATGTTCTTTTGACTTAGACAAATCACCTATCAACATTTCTTCTGTTACAACGATAAACTCCCAAGGACGGATACTTCTAGAAGATGGTGATAATAAAGCTGCCTTCACCAATGCATCAATTTTTTCTTTTTCTACTTTAGTTTTTTTAAACTTCCTAATACTTCTTCTTTTCTTTAACAGGTCTAACATAGTCTTCCTCCTATCAATTATTACTTACTCATAGACGTTAACTTAATACAATTATTGCCAAAATCCTCTGGAACTGTCATCCTCCCACTCTGCTTTGCTCCCCTCAGGATGACAAGTTCTGGTTTAATTTAACGCTAATGTTGCTATTATAGCATAAATCTGATTGTGAACCTTAGACGTATAGTTCAACTATTTAATTCTAAAACGCTTCAATATCCCCTGAAGACTTTTTGATGCTTCTGCTAGAAGATTAGCATTATGAGCAATTTCTTCTGACATAGCGCTTTGTTCCTCAATCGTTGCTGCAATATCCTGCATTGCTTCGGAAGTATTTTGAGTGGCTTCGTTGACTGCTATAGTTTTCTCTTCTAGTTCAGAGCTGGCTTCCTTTAACGCCAGAGTAAGTTGTCCATTTTGTTTCATTTGTTCTGTTATCCCTTCTAATGCATCTATAATTTCTCCGATACTTTCTCCTGTTTCTCGGATCACAATGCTACCTTTTTTCACCTCTTGGCTACCTACTTCCATAGTTGATACTGCTTCTTTTGTCTTTTCCTGAGTTTCACTAATAATTTTCATAATTTCCTGAGCCGAGTGACTAGAATCCTCAGCCAATTTTCTTACCTCTTCTGCCACCACTGCAAAACCCCTACCGTGTTCCCCTGCTCTAGCCGCCTCGATAGCTGCGTTCAGTGCCAACAAATTGGTTTGTTCTGCAATACTGGTAATAGCATGAATGATATTGCCTATTTTTTGAGACTTTTCTTCCAGATCCCTTAAGACTTGTGCAGATACTTCAAAAGACGTTTGAATAGCCTCCATTTGTTGAATAGAAGATACTATAGAGTTATTTCCTTTTTGCCCTTTTAACATGCCTTCTTCCCCTGACACAATTGCTGCTTTCATACTTTCAGCCAATTGCTGCATATTATTAGAAACCCTTTGTATAAATTCTGAGACTTCCTCCATTGCCGCTACCTGCTGTTGAGCTCCTGCACTGACTTCTTCTATGCTTGCAGCTATGCTTTCCGTACCTCTTTGAACCTCATCAGTAGCTATTTCTTGTTCTGAAGAACTTTTGGTCACTTGAGATCCAATATCTAAAAGCTTCTCTACCAATGTATTCAAGCCTTTTGACAGTTTGTTGGTTTCAAATAACAGTTGACCTACCGCATCCCTGCGTTGATTTTTTTCTTGAAGCGTCAGATCTCCGTTTACAACTTTTTTCATCCCTTTTTGAACAGCATGCATAACTTTTTCCTGACTTTTCACAAAATAATATGTGGCAATAAAAGCAGTAACAATCCCTATAGCTCCCCCCATCCAAAATGAAGCTTTGGACATTCCCCCTGTATAAATAACCAGCATAGCCAAAAAAATTGGAATAAGCGTTGTTGTAAAATTTTTTGCCATTAAATGGTTTTCCACTTTTATCATTCCTACTCTTAAAGTATAAAGACGTTCTCCATTTATTTTGATGGGACTGGCAGCGTCTATTACTACTTCTCCTGTATCACGATGATATATTTGTACAATTGGCTGGGTGGATTGTATCCCTTTACGGGCAACATCATCCGAAAAAACTATTCCTTCCCTGAAAGGGTTAGTATGTACTAAGCTGGTACCCTCCATATTTAATACAGTGATATACTCCACATCTTCTAACTTTTCCTTAAAAACTTCATAAAGCTTTTCATTGCCCCCTTGCTCTAATGCCGTTACCCTCAGAATTTCTTCCGAAATACTAGCCATTTCTTTAGAAATTTTCAATGCTTGTTTTACAATTCCTGACTGCCGATTTAGTAAATTTTTTCTTATTATCATCGCTGCACCCCCTATAGAATATCCACTACTTTTATTATAAAATCTTAGGCGTTAACCTAGCACAGTTATTACCAAAATTCTCTCCAAATGCATTTTACTAATGCTAAGATCCTTCGACTCCCCCTCGCTTCCCTCAGGATGACAAATTATGGTTTAAGTTAATGTTAATGATTATGAAATACCTATTATGATATACTTTCTATATTACCCGTAACTTTACCGACTAATCTTCTAAAATATTAAAAAACAGTAAAAAACCAGCCATAACATTGATATGCTCCCCTTATAGTAGACAGTTAAAATAATAAAAACTGTTTATTATAGAGAGGAGCATATTTTTATGGGAAGAAAAACTAAATTTACAGCTGAGATTAAGATTGATGCAGTAAAAAATTATTTAAGTGGAACAAGGTCTCAAAATCAAATAGCAAAAGATTTAAATATTCATATAAGTACAATCCAAGGTTGGATTTCATCATACAAGACACTAGGGACATTAGGGGTAACTACTACATCTAAAAACGCTGGATATTCAGAGCAATTAAAAAAAGAAGCTGTTATAGATTATCTTTCAGGTAATTTTTCGCAATATGAAGTGTGTGAAAAGTATGGAATTCGTAACCGTACTCAACTACGGAAATGGATTTTGCAGTATAATGATTATGAAAAGATAAAATCTTCAGGTACAGGGGGAATATCAATCATGATCAAGGGACGTACTACAACATTTGAAGAACGTATTGAAATAGTTAAATATTGCATTGAACATAATAGAAATTACAATGAAACTGCTGAAGCATATAAGGTTTCTTATCAGCAGGTCCGCAGCTGGACTGTTAAGTATGAGCAATCTGGCGTAGATGCCCTAGTTGACCGTAGGGGCAAACACAAGTCTGAGGATGAACTTACAGAGTTTGATAGATTAAAAGCTCAAAACAAGCTTTTGGAGGCTAGGTACAAAAGATTAGAGATGGAGAATGAACTGCTAAAAAAACTCGAAGAGATGGAAAGGGGGCATTTCTAAGCCTTGCTAAACATGAGAAAGTATATATAGTCATTAAGCTACTTTCAGATCAAAAACATTATCCTGTTTCAGTTTTGTGTCAGATTGCTAATATTAGCAGATCCGCTTATTATAAATGGCTTCATAGAGAAAAAAGTCAGAAGGAACTTCAGAGTGAAAAACTACTTGTTCTCATTAACCAAGCTTATGAAGAAAGAAACGGTATACTGGGTTATAGGCAGATGACAATCAAGATTCGACGTGAACACAATATAAACGTAAACCATAAACGAATCTACCGGCTGATGAAATTAGCTGGTCTAAAATCAGTATGCAGGAAAAAGAAATACAACTACATGAAGTCAACCCCTGAAGTTACAGCTGAAAATGTGCTGAACCGGGACTTTAAAGCACAACGCACCTGTGAGAAATGGCTTACGGATGTAACAGAGTTCAAATATGGCGATGGGAAAAAAGCATACTTAAGTGCAATCTTTGATCTTGGTGATAGAAGCATAGTGTCTTACGTCATTGGTCATTCAAATAACAATGCTCTTGTATTTGAGACTTTTGACTTAGCAGCTACAGCTTATCCTAACGCAAAACCCATATTTCATAGCGATCTGGTTTTCAGTATACAAACAAAACATTTAAGTTAAAACTTGATAAGGCAGGAATGACACAGAGCATGTCCAGGGTAGCTAGATGCATAGACAATGGTCCTATGGAGGGCTTTTGGGGAATTTTAAAATCTGAGATGTATTACTTGCGTAAGTTTAATGATTATGAGAGTTTGAGGAAAGCAATTGGGGAATACATAGGTTATTATAATACCAAGCGATACCAGAAACGTTTAAATTGCATGACTCCAATCGAATACCGTAATTATCTCACTGATATCTCTGCATAAAAAAGCACCAACCATTTTCGATTGGTGCTTCTATGATTTTTTATTTTTTCCACTGTCTACTTGACAGGGTGCAGTTCACATTATGACTGGTTTTTATTTTTAAGAATATTCAGATATTATCGTTTCTGCCATTTTTTCTATAGGTGTACAGGCATCCATGCTTTTCTTTCTCAGTAACTTATAAGCATCATTTTCATTGATCTGTAGCTTCTCCATAAGTATTCCTTTGGCCCGATCAATTTTCTTTCTTCCTGCTAAGGAACTTTCTAGTTTTTCTACTTGTTTTTCTAAACAATTAATTTTTTCAACACTTGTTAAAATAAACTCTATCATTTGATGAAGCTGAGATGCATTAATGGGCTTAGATACATAAACACACACCTTCATTTTTTTAAGCTGTTCATGAAAAAAATCATCAGGTTTGTTTGTGATAAAAAGAACTGTCGAAAGTCCATCTCCCTCAATAATTTGAGCTAGTTTATGAGGATTCATGCCCCATATGCCCGTATCCAATAACACCAGTTTAGGGAAAATACTTCTACAAGTTCTTAAAGTACCAGCAGCATCAGAAGCCTCATATACTTTGTATCCCTTCTTCATCAGTGCAGCATAAATCCATTTTCTGGATGTTTCTCCGCTATCTGCTATTAAAATACTGTGTCCCCTCACACCACTCACCCCAAACTGCAAATATAGTTTTATAGATATGCCCCTATGAACTTTAATATACCAAGAATAAAATTATACATCTAAATATTGATCTTCTATCATAAAGCCTATATTTATAGATTACACATATTCAATGGAGGAAAAGGGCTACCCCTCAAGGCACCCTTTTTTTTATTAAAACTTTCTTAGGTATCTGTCTAGCTCCCATTGACTTACATATCTTGAATACTCACTCCATTCTAATAATGCTGCATCAGAGAACTTTTCAAATATATGTGGACCTAGAGCTTCTTTTAATACTTCGTCTTTAGATAATTCTTGAATTGCTTCATATAAATTGGTAGGAAGACCTTCTATACCTTTTTCCTTCATCTCTTCACCACTCATATGATATACATTACTGCAAACAGGTGCTGGTGGCTCTATTTTATTTTTAATACCATCTAAACCTGCTTTTAAAATAGCTGCTAGTGCTAAGTATGGGTTAGCAGATGGATCTGGGTTTCTTAATTCGATTCTAGTTGAGTTACCTCTTTTTGCAGGTATTCTGATTAATGGACTTCTATTACTAGAAGACCAAGCAATCAATACCGGTGCTTCATAACCTGGAACTAATCTTTTATAAGAGTTAATTGTAGGGTTTGTAACAGCAGCAAAAGCTTTAGCATGCTTTACGATTCCACCTAAGTATTGGTATGCCACTTGTGAAAGCTTCAAAGGATCATTTTCATCATAGAAAGCATTTTTACCATCTAAGGTTGCTAAGGACATGTTGATGTGCATTCCTGATCCATTGATACCGAATTTAGGTTTAGGCATAAAGGTAGCATGAAGACCATGTCTTTGGGCAATGATTCTTACCGCCATTTTAAAGGTCATGATATTATCAGCAGTTGCTAGAGCATCTGCATATAAGAAGTCTATCTCATGTTGTCCTTGAGCTACTTCGTGATGAGAAGCCTCTATTTCAAAACCCATTTGTTTTAGCGTCACTGTCATATCTTTTCTAGCGTCTCCACCTAAATCTACAGGTGCTAAATCAAAATATCCTGCATTATCATGGGTATCTAAGGTTGGTTCCCCTCTTTCATTTGTGTGGAATAAGAAGAACTCACACTCTGGACCAACATTCATGATATAACCCATTTCCTCTGCTTCCTTCAATACTCTTTTTAATGTGTTTCTAGGACAACCATCAAAAGGTGTTCCATCTGGTCTGTAAACATCACAGATCATTCTTGCTTCTCTAGATCCATTTGTCCAAGGAAATACTACAAAAGTAGAAAGGTCTGGTCTTAAATACATATCCGATTCTTCAATTCTAACAAAGCCATCTATAGAAGATCCATCAAACATAATTTCATTGTCTAAGGCCTTCTCTAATTGCTCAATGGTAATAGAAATATTTTTCATTACCCCCATAATGTCTGTGAACTGTAAATGAATGAATTCAAGCTCAAGTTCCTTTGCTTTTTGTAAAATTTCTTCCTTGTTATAATTGGTTTTCATCAATATAACCCCCTTGTTAATATTGTTGTTGGTTAAATATAAAAAACGTCCACAACAAAAGGAATGATTTCTTTACTTCCTCTGTAGCGGACGCCTTTGCCCTTGAGTAACTTATTTGTTTATATAATATATTATACAGTATACAGTAAAGAATTGCAAGTATTTTTTTAATTTTTTTATTATTTTAAATTTTAAAATCATTCAGTTTATTAACGATGATTTCTTTCACCATTTGGGGATTTGCTTTACCTGAGGTAGCCTTCATGATCTGCCCCATTAAGTAACCCACCGCTTGTGCCTTACCGTTTTTGTAATCCTCCACTGCCTGTGGATATTTACTAATAATGTCTATTACGATCTTTTCTAGTTCTTCTGTACCGCTAATTTGATTTAAACCTTTTTCCTGCACCACTTGATCAGGAGTTTTGTCGGTTCCCCATAGTTCTTCCAGTACTTCTTTTGCTGCAGTACGACTGACTTTTCCCTCGTCGATTAGCTTTAATAATTGTACGATATATTCTGGCTTTAATGGCACTTCCTGTGTCTCTTCCTCATCTTTGAGGAGTCTCAACATATCTACAGTAATCCAGTTGGCAGCCTCTATAGGTATAGCTCCCAACGCCACTACTTTTTCAAAATAATCTGCCAGCTCTTTTTTTGCTACTAAAATATCTACCTGCATCTTCTGCACGCCGTATTTTTCTATAAAACGGGCTCTTTTTTCTGCCGGCAACTCTGGAAGCGTTGCTCCAATCTCTTCTATTTTATGCTGGTCAATAATCACTGGAGGCAAGTCTGGCTCCGGAAAATATCTATAATCATGGGATTCTTCTTTGCTTCTCATAGCAACAGTCTTTCCTTTAGCTGCATCCCATTTCCTCGTCTCCTGCTGAATTTTATGACCTTCGCCATAAAGATATAACTCCTGCTGTCGCTTTTCTTCCTTCTTTAATGCCTTTAAAATTTCTTTGAAGGAGTTAAGGTTTTTAATCTCCACCCTCGTATTTAATTTTTCTGTGCCGGCTTGGCGTAAAGAAATATTGGCGTCACATCTCAAAGACCCCTGCTCCATTCTACAGTCGGAGATATCTGTATATTCTAGAATTTCCTTTAAATTTTTTAAGAATTCCACTGCTTCCTCTGGGGATCTTAAATCTGGCTCTGTTACAATTTCTATTAAAGGTACCCCGGTTCTATTATAATCTACCAAAGTAGTAGCTTCCTCTTCAAGATGCATCAGTTTTCCTGCGTCTTCTTCCATATGAATCCGTGTAATATGAATTGTTTTCTTTTGTCCCTCTACTTCAATATCCACATAACCCTTTTCGCAGATTGGCAGGTCAAACTGTGAAATTTGATAGGCCTTTGGAAGATCAGGGTAAAAATAATTTTTTCTATCAAACTTATTGATTACGTTAATGTCACAGTTCAATGCCTTACCAGCTCTAATGGCCAAATCAACAGCCTCTTCATTCAGTACAGGCAAAGTGCCTGGAAGTCCAGTACAGACTGGACAAGTGTTTTCATTGGGATCTGCACCAAATTCTGTAGAACAGGAACAAAATATCTTTGACTTAGTAAGTAATTCAACATGTATCTCTAGTCCTATGATGGTTTCAAAAATCATGTCTACACCTCCTTAAAATCAGCTGCTTCTTTATGAATCCCTATTGCTTGCTCTAATTGATGGGCTACTGTCAATAATTTTTTCTCAGCATAGTGGTCTCCTATTAACTGCAATCCTATAGGCAGTTTAGATTTACTAAAACCACAAGGTATCGTAATCGCCGGCAGCCCAGCTATGTTAATGTTGACTGTATAAATATCTGATAGATACATTTCAAGAGGATCTTCTGTCTTTTCTCCCACACCGAAGGGTAACACTGGTGAGGTAGGACTTAAAATTACATCATATTTAGCAAAGGCTTCTTTGAAAGTGGCTCTGATTTTCTCCTTCATCATCATAGCTTTTTTATAGTAGGCATCGTAGTAACCAGAGGAAAGAACATAAGTTCCTAACATAATTCTCCTTTTGACTTCCTTGCCAAAGGCCTTTGTCCTGCTCTTCATCATCAATTCTTGAATTCCTTCAAATGCCTCAGGTCTATATCCATACCGAACCCCATCATATCTAGCAAGATTAGAGCTAGCTTCTGCAGAAGATAAGATGTAGTAAGCAGATAGTCCCGTATCCACAATCGGTAAAGAAAACTCTTCTACTACCGCTCCCATTTCTTCCAATAGCTTTATAGCTTCTTTTATACTATGATGAATCTCCTCATCTAATCCCTCTTGGAAAAATTCTTTCGGTAAGCCTATCTTCAGTCCTGTGACTTTCTTCTCTAAATCCACCATATAGTCTTCAGTGTAGCCTCCTTGATAACTGGTGGCATCCATTGGATCTTTTCCCTGCATGACTTGCAATGCTAAACTACAGTCCTTGACGGTTTTGCCAAAGGGTCCTATTTGATCCAAAGAAGATGCAAAGGCGATTAATCCATATCTTGATATCAAACCATAGGTAGGTTTTAAACCTACTACACCACAAAAAGCTGCCGGTTGTCTTATGGAACCTCCTGTATCTGAGCCAATCGTCAATGGAGCAAATCCTGCTGCCAACGCTGCAGCAGAGCCTCCCGAAGAACCACCTGGTACTTTTTGAAGATGCCAAGGGTTTCTCGTGGTCTTAAAAGCGGAATTTTCTGTAGAAGATCCCATTGCAAATTCATCCATATTAGCTTTTCCTATAATGATCGCCCCTGCTTCTTTTAATTTTTCAACGATTGTGGCGTCATAGGGGGGGATAAAATCCTGCAGCATTTTGGAAGCACAGGTGGTTGCAATCCCCTTGGTGCATATGTTGTCTTTAATCACCACTGGAATTCCCCCCAAGAGCCCCAAGGCTTCACCCTTTTCTAGTTTTTGATCCATTTCTTCTGCTGTTCTGAGGGCCTCTTCTTCACAAAGGGTAATCAAGGCATTTACCTTTTCCTCTTTATCGGCGATTCTCTCATAATAGGCTTTTACTACCTCTTTAACGGTAAAGGCTTTTTTACTATAACCTTCTTTAATTTCTTCAATCGTCATTTCATGAATTTTCATAACGTCACCTCTATTCTATAACCTTGGGAATTTCAATAAATCCTTCTCGCAATTTTTTAGCGTTTTGGTACAATTCCTCTTTGTTATGAAGTTTTTGTATTTCATCTTTTCTTAAAACAGCTGTTTTTCCATGGAAGTTGTTAAGATCTATTTTCGTTAAATCTTCTTTGTTTAAGTTATCAAAATGAGATAAAATCCCCTCAAAATCCTTTGCAAAGCTCTGTGCCTCCTCCTCTGTAAACTGTAATTTTGCAAGCTTAGCTATATACTTTACCTCTTCTATCGTCAACTTCATTCTATCCCTCCTAAGGTGTGATTCTTCCCATATCTCTAGGTAACAAAGTAGATTCTCTAATGTTTTGTAAGTCTAAAATCTTCATGGTAAGCCGCTCAAGGCCCATAGCAAATCCTCCATGTGGGGGCATACCATATTTAAAACTTTCTACATAAAAACCAAAGTCCTCTGGGTTTGATCCAAACTTGATGATGTTTTCCTTCAACATTTCATAATCATGAATCCGCTGTCCTCCAGTTGTGATCTCTAAACCCTTGTAAATCAAGTCAAAGCTTTTTGTCATTCCCTCGTAATCTTCATCTGGCATGGTGTACATTGGACGTTTTATAGCAGGATATTTTGTTAGAAATACAAAGTCACTATCATACTTTTCCTTTACATATTTTGAGAACACTATTTCTCCCTCAGCATCTAGGTTTCCTACTGGAGATTTTTTATCATAAACCTCTAACAGTATCTTCTGAGCTTCAAACAAAGGAATTCGAGGAATATCCTTGATCTCCGGCAATGTAATATTATGGATCTTCAGCTCCTTTTCACAGGCACTTGTAAGATGTTGAAATAAATGCTGAATAAACTGCTGTTGTATATTCATTAAATCTTCTTCATCTTTGATAAAGCCGGTTTCAACGTCTAAGCTTACATATTCATTTAAGTGCCTCCAAGTATTATGCAGCTCCGCTCTATAAGCGTGGCCGATTTCAAATACCGATTCAAAACCCGCTCCTACCATCATCTGCTTATAAAATTGAGGACTTTGAGCTAAAAATGCTCTTCTGTCAAAATAATTTACAGTAAATACCTCCGAACCTCCCTCTGTACCAGAGGCAATGATTTTAGGGGTGTGAATCTCTGAAAAACCTTGATCTTTGAAATAATCTCTAAAGGCAGTTACGATTTCTTCTTGAACCTTAAATATAGCTCTTCTGTCAGGACGTCTAAGACTTATATATCTGTGATCCAGCTCCATTTCTAAAGAAGTATTGACGTTTTTCTGATTGATGCTAAAGGGCAGAAGATCATAATAAGCATTACCAATAATAGTTAAGTCTTTTATGTGTATTTCTATACCTCCCTCCACCTTTTCATTCTTAACAGGTGTACCTATTACCTCTACTGCCATCTCTGTTTTAAGACTTTCTAAAACATCTAAGTCCTCCAAAACCAGTTGTAAAATTCCTGTTTTATCTCTCAAGGAAACAAATCCGAATGTTTTGAATTTTTTGACTTTAAAAATCCAGCCTTTCAATAAAACGGCTTCCTCTTCCCCTTTTATTTCTGTAATAAAGCTTCTCTTCATTTTGATCACTCCATTTAAACAATTTTTTATTGATGAATGACCGGTCCTTCAATATAAACTTCCAAAATCTATCAACTTCATGCATGAAAGTTGAAAATAAAAAAACCCTTCATCTCCTAATAAAAGGGACGAAAGGTTACTTCGCGGTACCACCCTGATTAACTAAATAAATTAGTTCAGCTCAATAAGCACAGAATAGTTCATCTATTCGATGCTTTTCAACGGTTAACGGGTTGAATCCGTCTAAGCCTACTTTCACCAAAGGATTTCGGTTAGAAACTCAAGGAGGTTCTTCGATATGTGTATCGTATTGGTCTCTCACCATCACCAACTCGCTTGAACTACCTCACATATGTACTCTTCCTATCATCGTCTTTTTCATATAAAGTGGTTTCTATATTTATTGTTGTTAATTATATTTTTTTTATACTTTGTTGTCAATAGTTTTTTGAATATTTTTTTTATTGTTTTTTCGAAACATTTTATGAAAATGTTTTCCTCTATATTTTAGTTTCTTAGGTGTTAACTTAACACAATTATCTCCAAAATCCTCTGGAACTGTCATCCTGAGTGTAACGAAGGATCTTGGAATAACGAAGGATGACAAATTATGGTTTAAGTTAATGCTAATGATTTTAGTTGTTTTCATTGTTACATCAAAACGTTGCATGCTCTAAGCTATTTATTTTCCTGAATCAATTCATGTATATCATCAAATAATGCAGCATTATAGTTTACACATACGCAAACCTCCATCACATCATAAAGCTTTTCTAGTTGCTTGATAATTTGTTCCATTCTCTCATCCCTCTTCACTAACAAGTACATTCTACTTACCTTTCCGTTCTCTAATCTCCCACATAGAATTCCTTCTAAGTTAAAGGCTCTTCTTGAGAAAAGTCCTGTAATATGAGACATTACCCCTGGATGATTGTTTACTGTAAGCTGGATAATAACATTTGATGTATTATGCAAGTTGCTCTCCTCCTATCATCATTTGATCATTTGCTGCCCCCGGCGGAACAATAGGCATAACATTTTCACTACAAGCTATCGGTATATTGATTACACAAGGGCCCTCTGCTAATAAAAATTCCTCTAGAAACCCTTCTCCTCCATCTAAGTGGCTTAAAGCATAACCCTTTATCCCAAAGTGTGTAGCAATACCCGTAAAATCGGGATTGGTAATAAAACTTGAAGCTATATAATTTCCTTGAAAAAACAATTCCTGCTGTTGCCTTACCATGCCTAAACCACCATTATTTAGTATAATCACCTTTATGTTTAGATTTAAATCTGCTAACGTTGCCAGCTCCTGAATGTTCATCAAGAAGGAACCATCTCCGCTAATACAAATTACTTTTTTATCAGGGTTTGCTAAAGCTGCTCCTATTGCAGTAGGTAATCCAAAACCCATTGTTCCTAAGCCCCCAGAAGTTAGTAATCTTCGAGGCTTCTTAAAGGGATAGGCCTGTGCCACCCACATTTGATGTTGACCAACATCCGTAGTAATAATTGTATCATCATCTACCAAATCACTTATTCTTTTAATAATGTTTAGAGGATGACATGACGCATTGGCCTCTGGCATGCAAAATGGATGTCTTTCTTTGATTTCTTCTATCCTTGAAATCCATTGTTGTCTATGGTTTTCTTGAAGAAAGGGAAGCAATTCCTTTAATACCATCTGAATATCTGCAGCTATTGAAAAATTTGTTAGCTTATTCTTATCCAATTCTGCCGGATCAATATCTACATGCAAAACAGCGGCATTGGGGCAAAAGGCTGCGATCCTCCCTGTGGCTCGATCGTCAAAGCGTACGCCAAAAGCTATTAACAAATCAGTTTCATTTAGGATTAAATTGGTATAGGGTGCTCCATGCATCCCCAGCATACCCAAATACAGGTTATCATCTGCAGGAAAGCATCCTAAGCCCATTAGGGTAGAGGCTACAGGAATATTATTTTTCTTGGCAAGTTGATACAAGAAGTCATGAGCGTTAGATTGCAATATTCCTCCTCCGATATACAATAAAGGTCGCTCGGCCCTATTAATCATGTTAGCGATCTTCTCTATATCCTGTAGACTTACCATATTTTTGTTGATAATCTCTTCTTGTTTCTTAGGCCATTCTTGAAGTTCTATTTCCTCTAACTGCACATTTTTAGGAACATCAATTACCACAGGACCAGGTCTTCCTGTTTCTGCCAACTTAAAGGCTTCAGGAATAACATGAAACAGTTCCTTAGCCGAACGTACAATAAAGTTGTGTTTCGTGATAGGAATAGCTAAGCCACAGGTATCTACCTCTTGGAAAGCATCAGTACCTAAAAGTGCAGCTGGTACTTGCCCTGTAATAGCAACCATAGGAACAGAATCAAGTTTTGCATCTGCAATGGCTGTCAGTAGGTTTGTTACTCCAGGTCCAGAAGTGGCAAAACAAACTGCAGCCTTACCAGTAGTTCTAGCAATACCTTGAGCTATAAAACCTGCTCCTTGTTCATGCCTTGCAAGAATATGTTGTATTTTATAGCTTTTGTTGAGGGCATGATAGATAGGAAGATTTGTTCCTCCTGGGATACCACTAATTTTATCTATCCCCTGTTCCTCCAGCAGTTTAATAATAATTTCAGCACCGTTATACTTCATTACCATTCTCCCCTCTTAATAAAGAAATTTAAAAAATAAAAAAACCCTCATCCTATCAATAAATAGGACGAAGGTTGTTCTCCGCGGTACCACCTAATTTTGTACAAAAAGTACACTGCTTAAATATAGCACAGGAAATTTCCGATGCTACTTCCCCTATAACGGTGGGAATCCGTTGAAGTCTACTCTTTTACAATTTCGGTTCACAGCTCAGAGGCTACCTTCCATATATCCTTCAGGGAAATTTTCCACCACCATTTCCTCTCTATACTTTGGGAATATATGTACTCCTCCTCATCAAAGCCTTTATATTGTTTTTTAAAATACATGATATTGTAAAACTATTCTAATATTTTTAAAGATTTAAGTCAATACTTTTTTACATATTTTTATACAAAATATTTTAGCAAGTTTAATTGAGAAGTTTTTTCCTTAGCTTTGCTTTGACTCTAATTTTTGATTCTATTAGCTTATATTTTCTTTTTCTGTTATATACTTTCTAAAACAAATATATCTTTCATCTATTATTTTTAACTCTATTAATAGTTTGTCTAAAAGTTCCTTAGCACTTTTAATGTCCCATTCTAAATGAAATATTTCATCCGTATTTGTTGTTTGCTGTAGGTGATCTTTAAGATCAGCAATTTTTTCTCTAAAAATAGCTACTTTTTTAGAGATATCCATAAGTTCTTGACGTAGATAATCATCTGCACCATCCACCCCTAAATCCCCAACTAACTGAATAATTATTTTCATATGTTTCTGATATATAGTTTCATCCATTGACCTCTACCACCTTTAATGAGCAGTTTTTATAAAAGCTTTTAAATACTGACTGCCGCCTTTTTGATGTAGTGCTTGGGGCCTACATTTCTACATTATATCATTATTTTTCATAATTTTATACAATTTTTCAATTTTTTCCATAGTAAAATTCCTTAGAGATTTTGTTTTTCTAAATCAGCCTAGCTCCTAATGGTAAGGAATTTATATTATATGGTTAAAAACATAACAAATATTAAGGAAATACAAGGTATTTATAGATACAATCGGATATTTTCTATTTTTTGGCATTATATCACTAGTTTTCATATTTGTACTAATTTACAAAAGTTTATATAATTGCTTTTAAGTAAGTTATATTTTATATGATAACTTTAAACTGATAAAGCGATGAAGGAAAGAAGTAACTGTAGAAGTCATGTAGAGAGCTAGTGGTTGGTGAAAACTAGTTGATCTATACAGCGAAATACATTCTCGAGCTGTAGGCTGAACAAATCTATTGTTTAAGTAGGCTGATCCGTATTTTCTACGTTACAGAAATTCAAGAGAGTTATATAGATATGGACAATTATCATATCTACATAATTAAGTAGGGTGGTACCGCGTATTACACATTCGTCCCTGTATATCATGGACAGATGTGTTTTTTTTATATATTTTTTTTATATATAAAATTAAGTTATTTTTATATCCGGATATATTAAATTGTAAAAACATCAATAAATTTCTACAAAAAAAGTTTCACAAAAGTAATTATCTTTAAAATTTTATAAAAACTAAAAATTAGGAGGTATGTATCAAATGAATATTCCTTTGATTATTGTGTTGGTATACATTTTGGCCTTATTTGCATTGAGTATGCATGCCCGTAAACTAGCTGCTAAAGGCAGCGAAGATTTTCTATTAGCTGGTAGAAAGCTTACTACTCCGCTGGTAGCGGTTACTATTACTGGCTTAGCCATAGGTGGAGCTTCTACTATTGGTGTTGCTGAGCAAGCTTACAATGTTGGCTTAGCTGCAGGTTGGTACAATGTGGCCTGGGGAGCAGGAGCTATTATTATGGGTTTAGTGGCAGCAGCTAAATACAGAAATTTAAATGTTACTACTGTACCAGAGTTATTTGAAAAGTATTATGATACTAAAGGACGTATTATCTGTGTAGTTGGACAAATTACGATTCAGTTGGTAATCACAGCCCTGCAATGTGTATCTGGTGGAGCTATTTTAGCTTCCCTACTACCTCAAATCTTTACCTTCCAAAGCGGTATGCTTACCAGCACCATTCTTTTTGTAGGCATTACATTTATAGGAGGTATGATGGGAGCAGGATTTACTAACCTTCTAAACATTGCTTTGATTTATGTTGGAATTATAGCAGCTACGCTAATCTCCATTTTTTCACAAGGAGGTCTTGCTAACGTTGCCGCTCAATTACCTCCCGAAGTACCTTACTTCCATTTAACTAATGGTTTAGGTTGGGTAGTCATTATGGGATGGTTTGCTGTTATGGTTACACAAGTAATGTCCCTGCAGGCTACTGTACAGATTTCCTGCAGTGCAAAGGATGCAAAAACTGCCCGAAACGGATTTATTCTTGGAGGCCTATTAATGATTCCTATCGGATTCTTGTCTGCTTTGATGGGTATTGTGGCAAGAACGATTTTCCCAGATATCAGTGCCACACTAGCTTTGCCACAGGTTATTATGTCTCTAAATCCCATTATCGCAGGAGTTACTCTAGCTGCTCTATGGGCGGCAGGAATTTCTACAGGTTGTAATTTATTATTGGGTTCCGCTACCTTATTTTCACAAGATATTTATAAAAGATTTATCAATCCTAATGTAAGCGAGAAAAATTTCTACGTTGTTACAAAGGTTTGTGTAGCTATCCTAGGCGTATTCTCCTATGTGGCAGCCTTAACAATCGTCACAATTGTTCAAACCCTATTGGTTGCATTAAGTTTGACTACTGCCTTCACTATCATTATTTTATTTACTGTATTTGCTCCAGGACTTTGTAGAAAGAACTCAGCTTTCTATACGATTCTAGTAGGAATTATTGTATTAGTTCTATGGCAGTTTGTACCAGCTATAAGAGTAGTTCCACATGTTATTTACTTAGAATGGATTGTATGCTTAATAACATTTTTAATTATACCGATGTTTGACAAAAATCCTGTAGCTAACATAGCAGCAACAGAAGCGTTGGAAAACTAACAAAAAAAAGAAGAGGTCTCCTCTTCTTTTTTTTGTTTTTTTTATTTTATTGTAAAGTCATTTCACCTTTTAATAGTTCTTCAATCATCTTATATTCTAAATCCACTGAAAAGTTTTGTATTCTTCTTCTTCCCTCTGTAATTAAAAGCAAGTATACTCTACCATTTGGGTAAATTTCTATGCCATAGATGTACTTGGTTGTATCACTTGAAATTTCCCGATAAACATTCACTCCTTCATAATCTACATAGCCTGAGTAATGAAAATTTTCCACTCGCTGCATTTTAAGATAATTCAAATCTCCGATATGTCGAAGATTTTGCACTTCCGTCCCTTCCAATGATTTTATCAGTTTATGTAAAGTTTCTTCTTCATTTACTAAGATCGTTTCTCGCTGTAGGTATAGTGAAAAGTCCCCCCAGTAACCAGCATCTGTTTCATCTATTTTTTGTATGGAAATACTATCAGGTATAACTAAGTCCTGAAGCGTAATTGCCTTGTAGGGAACATAGAGTTGATAAAAATTAATCGTCGTTAATGTAGCCGACAACAAGATAGCTCCTACTTTTTTTAGTTCTTTAAATCCTTTTTTCTCCTCTTTTTCTTCTTCCTTTAAATCTTTCTGATTTTTTCTATTTTCCCTCCCTGCTATGCCAGCTAATAGCAAGAAAGACCCTAACAGGACCCAATAGCTCCAATATAAGTCATATAAAGGAGAAACAAAAACCAGGTAGGTAGATTGTATCCAAGAGAATACCAAAAAAACCTTCAGTCCCAAAAGCATCTTTTCTCTAAAAGATATTAGTCGATCTCTGCTTTCCCGTATCGTCACCATAAGGGGTTTTAATAAAAATCCTATTATGCAAGCAATACTTGCAGCAATCCAAATACCATAACCAAAGCTATTTACCATAAATAAGAAAACCGCAAGCCCTCCTGACGCCCATACTAAACCAGTCAAGAGTAAAGATATTTTATCATTGTTTTCTGCCTTTTCCACGTTCATACGCTTTCTCCTTTTCCTATTAACTGCAATCATAAACTATTTGGGTTAACCATACTGGTAGGTACTTTGCTAGCTTAAGCCTCCCAACATAATTATTGTACGATAGTGCTGTTTTCTTGTCAAATAACAGGACTATCCTCCTTCGCCCTTCCATTAATAGGGTGACACAGAACACCTAAGATAAAAAAAGCAAGGATACGTATTACTGAACCCTTACTTTTTTACATAATATTGTTTCATTAATTATTATTACTTCTAATAACTATAAGCTTAGTACATTAATTTCTTTTAACCGACCAATAAACGATTCCAAGTCTCATCTTAGTTTGATGTCTAAATAATCCTTGTTTTGTTTTGCCATGTACAAAATCAATAATTGTTTTTTTCACTGTAGGTGTAATATCCGTATAGAGCCAGAAGGAGTCACATAAGGAGGCTATCGCTTCCTCTACTTCTTTTTCCCGTACCTCTCATCATTTTATTTCCACCACCGCCAAGTGAGGCTTAAAGTTTACATCTAACTCAAAATTTCTTACCTTTTTATTTACTGCGTATAAAGTAACATCATGATAAATTGGCACAACAGGACCTTCTTCAGCGGCAATTTCTTGTAGCTCTAGGTACATCTCACGTCTTCTTTCATCATTTCTTTCTACTGCAGCCTTTGCAATTAGTTGGTCAACCTCAGGATTATTGTAACCATAGCTTCTACTCTTATTTAGATTTCCTTCGGAAAACATATGACTACTAAAGAAAACATTAGGTTCCCCTGTCATCAGGGTGAAGGGAGCAATAGTAATATCATAATTTCCCTCCTGCAATCTTTTTGTCCACTCTCCTGCGTCCACCATTTCAATATCTGCTATAAGGTTCAATTCACTTAACTGATGTTGCATAATCTCGGCAATAGCCTTATATGGCCATCTGCTGGAAATACTGGCTTGCAGCAACAGTTTTATTTCAGCTGTTTCTCCTTGAAGAGCTTCATCAGCTAGTTTTTTTGCCTTATCCATATCATAAACAGGTGCTGCATTTTTGTTTAGCCACTGTGTAGCTACTGGTGTAATAACACTTTTACCTGGAATACCATATCCCTCTAGTAAACTATCTACCAACAGTTGGCGATTTAAAGCATAACTTACAGCTAAGGATAAGTTATTGTCTTTAAATAAATTATTCTTGTTGAAAAACATATAATGGGTAGTACCCACCAATTTTGTCTTTAGAATTAAATCGTCATCTCCCTCTATAATACTTGCTTGCTCCGGCATAACCGCACCTACATCCGATAAAACGTCTACTTCTCCACTTTGTAAAGCTGCTAGCCTTGTGTTAGGATCACTTATAAATGTAAAAGTAACTTCATCTAATATTGGTGCATCCCCCCAATAACTTTCATTCTTAACTAAGATGATGGATAAATCTTTAATGTATTCATTAAAAACAAAAGGTCCTGTTCCTATGGGGGCTACAATATCATTATTTTCATCAAAGGCTTCTAAACTAAACATAGCACTTTCATGATAAGCCAACATCCTAGGGAATTCTGGCATAGGCACTGCATGCGTAATCTCTAGTATATACTCATCCGCTGCTTTGATATCAGTTATGTCTCCGTAGGTAAGTCTTGTATTTCCTTTTCTAGGATGGTTGATGAGACGCTCTAAGTTGTAGGCGGCTACTTCTGCATTGAAGGGGTTTCCATCGTGAAAAAGCACATCTTGTCGTAGATTAAATCTCCATGTTTTTCCATCTTCTGATACAATCCAGGATTCTGCTAGCTGAGGCACAGGCTCCAACTGATCATTTAAATAAGTTAAAGATTCCCATGCATTGGTGCTGCCATGTAGATAGGTCGGGCTGGCGGGTCCATCATAAAAATCTCTTCCTACGCCGATCATTAGTTTCTGTTCTACTTGCTCAACTGGTATATCTGTGTCTTCCCCTGTAGTTTGTCGAGTTCCACAAGCTGTTAAAAAAGATAGCATCATTACAAAAATAATAAAATAAATTATCTTTTTCATTTACTTAAACTCTCCCTTCTACTTATTGCACAGTAGTTTTTGTTAACCCCCTAAAAATCTGCCATGTTCCCGTAGATATTTCAAAGGTTTCTACTTTTTCATTCATAACCATAACATTATTTCTATGGAATACCACCAGTACCGGTGTTTTTTCTAAAATTTTAGCTTGAATCTCTTGATGCAGACTTAATCTTTCTGCTACATCTAAAGAAAGATGTAGTTTCTCAATCTTAGCATCTAACTCTGGTGAGGTGTAGATGGTATAGTTTGAATTACTGTGCCAGTAACCATTTAAATAGTGGCTGGTGGGGTCATCATGAGGAACTGACCATTGACCAATCATAATCATATCATAGTTTTTCTCTGTCAAGGCTTCCCTAAGAGCACCTGCCTCTAGATGCACTAGCTCAATCTCCATACCAATATCCTTTAACTTGTCTTGAATAACAGCACTTAATATTTTATCCTCTTCATTTTTAGCTCCTAAAACAAGTCTAGCTTTTAATAGTCGTCCATTTTTTTCTAAAATACCATTTCCATTCTTATCTTCCCATCCTGCTTCTGCTAATAATACTTTTGCCTCATTGATATTATACTGAGGTAAAGATAAGCTGTTGTTCATGTACTCACTATAGGCTTGAGAAAAAAAGTTTCTAGGTGCTTCTGCAAGGTCTTCTAAAAGTTGAGGTACCATTTCTTGAAAGTTAATGGCATGTGCCACTGCTTGTCTTACCTTGATATCGTTAAATGGCTCTTCATAAACATTGAAAAACAAAACCTCTGAGGTTTGACTCATCTCCTTCACAATCTTCACATCAGGAAGCCCTTTTAGCCTCTGTACTGCTGTCAAGGCTTCTCTACCACTCATCATATCAATTTCTCCTGCCTGTAGTGCAAGTGCCCTTGTTTCTGCATCAGGAATTACTTTAAAAGTGAGTTTTTCTAAAGTAGGCGCTCCAGCAAAATACTCTTCGTTTCTCTCCATAACAAATTCACTATCGGTTGTCCAACTGGTTAGTTTAAAGGGACCTGTACCAATAGCCTCTGTAACATTTCCCTCTGCATCAAAGGCCTTTGGACTCACCATAGCCAAAAAGGGAGGCGTTAGATCAGAAGCAAAGGTATATACTGGCTCCTTTAGATGCACTGCTAAAGTATGGGGTGCCACTACTTCAACCTCTTCCACTGCACTCAGCCAACCTTTTCCTGTACCTTCTCTTCTTATATCCAGGTTGATCTTTGCCGCTTCTGCATCCCAAGGTGTACCATCATGAAAAACAACATTTTTTCTTAATTCAAATGTCCATGTTTTTCCATCATCACTCATTTTCCAAGACTCTGCTAGACCTGGAGACTTTTTGAAGTTCATATCCAGTTCTACTAGATTGTTGTAAATAAGGGCACGAACAAAGTCCGACATAGAGCTTCCTGGATCATATCCTTTTAAGTCAGACTGTTCTCCTATTACTAAGTGTTGCGGTACTGCTGCTTTCTCCTCTGGACTATTGGTTTCAACTTTTTGTTGACATCCAGTTAAAAACAAACCTGCTACCAGTAGGAAAATTACCACAAAGCTAAAGCACTTCTTGAAAGACTTTTTTTCCATTTTTTTCTCCCCCTCTAATATTTTTTCTTAGTAAAATATATAATCTTCAGTCATGATCCTTGTTTATATATGACTGAAGATTATAGACTAGATTTAAGTACTACTTGGTCTAACATAAAGCTTACTTTACTTTATAAGGTGACATGCCACCTTATGTCCCTCTATCACTTGTTTCAACTGTGGTTCTTCCTTACTGCAAACTTCCTGCCGACAGTCACATCTTGAAAAAAAACTACATCCTTTTTGAGTTCCTATAGGACTAGGAGGTTCTCCTTTGAGTTGATGTTTTTTTAATAAAGTCTTTTCTCCGCCTGCTATAGGTACTGCCCTTAGTAGAGCTTTTGTGTAAGGATGAAGAGCTTTTTCTATCAAGACTCTGCTTTCTATTACTTCAACAATTTTTCCTAAGTACATAACAGCAATGTCATCACTAATATATTTTACTGCTGCTATATCATGAGAAATAAATAAATAGGATAAACCAAAGTTCTGTTTTAATTTCATCAAGAGATTTAATATCTGTGCCTGAATAGAGACATCTAAACTAGCTGTAGCCTCATCACATAAAATTAACTTTGGTTTTAAAGCCAGTGCTCTTGCAATAGTAATTCTTTGTTTCTGTCCACCACTAAATTCATGGGGGTATCGATCTAATGCTTCTTCTCCTAACCCCACTGTATATAATAATTCCCCCACCTTATACTTTTGCTCCTCTTTGCTGCCTATATGAAAATTTTTCAAAGGCTCCTTAATAATATCTTCGATCTTCATTCTAGGATTTAAGGAGGCATGAGCATCTTGAAAAATTCCCTGCATATTTTTTCTTATGTTTCTTAGACTGTTTCCCTTTAGATTTGTGATATCTGTACCATCAAATACAATCTTACCTTCTGTGGCTTCCTCTATTTTCAAAATCAGCTTGCCCAGGGTACTTTTTCCACATCCACTTTCTCCTACCAAACCTAAAGTTTTTCCTTTTTCAAGGCAAAGAGACACATCATCTACTGCCAACAACTTTTCTCCTTTTCCAAAGAAAAAATCTTTTTCAAGTATGTATTGTTTTTTTAAGCCAGTGGCTTGTAACAAAATCTTGTTTTTGGTATTGATGGTGTTTGTTTGAATTTGATGATTATGCAATATCCTCTTCTCCTTCTATGTACCTTGTATTGTTTTGCCTGTGACAGGCTACCCTCACCCCTTCTGCCGTTTCTGTAGGTCGAGGCTTTTTCAACCTGCAAACTTCATTAGAAAACTGACATCGGGGGTGAAAAACACAGCCTGAAGGCAATCTATGTGAAAGGGGGGGAGAACCCTCAATAGATACTAATTTATCTTGCTGATGACTTAAATTAGGTATAGACCCTAACAAAGCCTTGGTGTAGGGATGTACAGGATTTCTAAATACGGTAGAAGCTTCACCATATTCTACAACAGAACCTGCATACATCACCGCAATTGTATCTGCTATTTGATATACAACCCCTAGGTTGTGAGATACCAGTATAATACTTGTGCCATAGCTTTCCTTTAAGTCTTGTATTTCTTTTAAAATTTGTGCTTGCACTGTTACATCCAAGGCTGTGGTTGGTTCATCTGCAATCAATACCTTTGGTCTTAATGCAAGAGCCATAGCAATCATCACTCTTTGTCTCATTCCTCCACTTAATTGGAAGGAATATTGATTCATAATTTTTTCTGGTCTAGATAAATTTACTTTTACTAACATTTCTTCTGCCAGTTTTCTAGCATTTTCTTTATCTATTTTAAGCCTCGAGGAAAGAGTTTCTATAAACTGCCTTCCTATTTTTCTAACTGGGTTTAGAGAAGTCATAGAATCTTGAAAAATCATTCCTATTTCTCTGCCTCTTATTTTTCTCTTCTCCTCTTTAGATAAATGAAGTAGATTTTTTCCTTCAAAAATCAGTTCCCCTTCCATGATCTTTCCTGTTGGCGGCAATAATCCTAAAATGCTGCGGGAAAGGGTGGTTTTACCACATCCACTTTCTCCTACAATACCTAAAACTTCTCCAGCCCTCAGCTGTAGACTTGCTCCATCTACAACTGTATTATCAATATTTTTGTTAGAAAAGGCGATCGATAAATTTCTAATATCTAATATAGATTCCATCTTTATTCAAGCTCCTTTAATATTGAAGGTTTTTATTATAGCGAATTTTCATTATAGATAAACAAGTTCAAACTTTAATTTTCATATACACGGTCTAACGTTAACTTAACCCATAATTTGTCATAAATTTATACATTCTTAGGATCATATATATCCCTTAGACCATCTCCCAGTAAATTACAAGCCATTACCATCAATAAGATTGCCCCCGCCGGAGAAAATAGCACCCAGGGAGCTGTTTGCATATAGGCCCTTCCATCATTAATCATGACTCCCCATTCTGGTGTAGGAGGTTGTGCTCCTAAACCTAAAAAGGATAGTCCCGCAATCCTCAAGATAATGCCTCCTATATCTAAGGTTGCCAAGACAATGATAGGAGAAATCATATTGGGTAAGATGTGTCGTAAAATGATGAAAAAATGGGATGTCCCGCAGGCTCTTGCAGCTCTAACATAGTCCTTTTCTTTAATAGATAATACCATTCCTCTTACAATTCTTGCATAACCCACCCATTGTACAGCTGCCACAGCAATCATTGTATTGATGAGACTGGGTCCTAAAACTCCAGCTATGGCTAAAGCTAAAATAAGTCCTGGAAAAGCCAGCAATATATCAATGATTCGCATGATAAAGTTATCTACAAATCCTCCCACATATCCTGACACAATTCCCACTAAAATCCCCATTGTTAAGACAATTGTTAACACAATCATTGCCACACTAATAGAAATTCTTCCTCCATAAAGAACTCTAGCAAAAACACATCTTCCTAGATGATCTGTTCCCATAGGATAAATATGACTTGGAGGGTTTAATCTTTGGGTCAAGTCTACCTTTATAGGATCATTTGCAGCTAGCCACGGAGTTATTATAGAAACTACTGCAAAAGTCACTAAAATTACACAACCCAGCAATGCCAGTTTATCTTTAAAAAGTTTATTTTTTTTTGCTGTTTTTTTAACTTGTTGTTTTTGTAGAAGGATTTCTTGTTGCATCTACATCTTGCCTCCTATAGAAATCCGTGGATCCAACAATCTATAAGATATATCTACCACTAGATTCGCTAAAACAAAAATCATAGCCATCCATAAAACATAGCCTTGAATCACTGGATAGTCTCTATTGAAAATAGACTCTACTAGAAATTTTCCAACCCCAGGCCAAGCAAAAATATTTTCTATAATAACAGTACCTCCCAGCAAATGTCCAAAATTCATACCAAAAGCTGTTGTCACTGGTATTAAGGCATTCCTTAAAGCATTGTTTATAATAACAAGGTTCTCTTTAAGTCCTCTGGATCGAGCTGCCAAAATAAAATCTTGTCCTAATATCTCTAACATGCTGGCTCGAATCAATCTAGCATAAGTAGTTGCCATACCTACACCTAAGGTAAAGGAGGGCAAAAACAAATGTAACAAGGTGCCTCTTCCCATCACAGGAAAAATTGAAAGTTTTACAGAAAAAAAATAAATCAACATAAGCCCTAAACAAAAGGAAGGTATAGAAGCTCCAAAGAAAGCAAATAAACGACTACAATGATCTATCCACCTGTTTTTAAAGACAGCAGACAATACCCCTATCGGCAAAGCTAAAAAGATCATGATAATAAGTCCCCCCAGCGTCAACTCTATAGTGGCTGGTATTCGTGTAATAATCTCTTCTGTTACAGCAGTACCCGTCCTAAAGGAGCGACCTAAGTCTCCTTTCAAAACATTTTTTGTCCACCTTCCATATTGTACGATCAACGGATCATTTAACCCTAATCTATCCCTTAAAATCTCAATCTCTTCTCTCGTGGCCTCCATGCCCATTTCCTTAAGAATTAATTCTGCAGGATCTCCTGGTATAATTTGACTTAAGGCAAAAGTAAGGATGGATACACCTATCATAACAAAGACCAAATAAAATAACCTTTTTAATATATAGTCTATCAAAACAGCCCCACTCCTCAAAAATAAAAGGCTTGTCTCTTTTATTTTGCATAAAAGAAAGCAAGCCTTCATAACTTTTTTCATTAGTTTTCAAACCAATGCATATATTTTCATAATTTTATATTTTCATCAGCAATATGATTGTTGTCGTCTTTAATATAAATATAGCATATTTGATAAAGTTTTGTCAATCTATAACTAAAAATATTTCATTAATTTTTAGGGCAACAAGACACTTTATTTACAATAAAGACTGAAAAAGCAGCCGATGTCCGGAACCACCCCTTGAATAAATTACATCACCAACCTTCATATCTTCTGTAGAGACTTTTTTCAGTTCTTTTAAGATAACTATACCATGATTAAAAGGAGCAGTTAAGTGTGTTTTTATATTATAGTAGGCTTAAAAGCATCCGGAGAATTCATCTTATCTTTTGCTATCCATAAGCCCAATGCCGGTGCTTTTACAAAATAAATCTCTTCTCCATTTTCAAGGGTATTGAATCCATCCTTCAATTTTTTAGGATCATATAACTTATAGGCTTCTTCAATATTTATGTGTCTATACCCTACAGACTCTATTTCTTCTTTTGTGATATAATCAGTATTGGTTGCATAAGTAACAGAAAATCGTCCATCCGTAGAGCCTTGGATCAAATGTGCAGCCACCATCATACTATTCCCAAAGGCATCTTTATTAAATAAATCTAATACATAATCTCTTCCTTTATATCCATACTTTCTAATTTGAACATCGACTTCATCGTTTTCTCCAAAATGCTTTACGCCTGGAGCAAGAAGAATTAATTCCCCGCCATCTGCAATTGCTTTTCTTGTACGATAGATACCTTTATTTCCAACCCAAGTTGTTTTAAGTTCATGTTCATCAAGATAAGCCACAACCTTTTTTACAGGTTTTTCTAAATAAGTAATGTTTAATTTCTGTGATAGTTTTACGGCTTCTTCAAAAATTCTTCTTGATCTCCCAATATATAAGCCATTTAGACATACTTCATTACTTTTTTCTGTAGTTACTGTAAGGAAATAGATAAGAGGAATTTCATTTAAAAAGTTCTCTTGTGCGTAATCAAATACTCTTCTGGCAGGGGTTTTATCTTTTCCCATAGCTTTTTCCATGCCACATACAGCACTTAGCATATGGGTTTTATTAATCATCTGCCTTCCTCCCACACCTACAAAAATATTTTTACTATAGTTTGCCATACCCACTACTTCATGTGGTACCACCTGCCCTATAGACAAAATTAAATCATATTCTCCGCTGACTAACTTTTTGTTCACTTCCACTTCAATGTCTGTAACAAATAACCCTTCAGAAATTTCATTTACAACTTCTTCAGGAATACTGCCTATCGAAACTGTATCTTTACGCCAATCATGATTCATAAAACATTCTTGAGGTATTTCGCTGCCAAACATTTTTAATCGTTCTTCCTCACTTAAGGGCATATGTGTCCCAAGGGCAGGGATGATATCTATGTCAAACTTATCGCTATATTTTCTATAAATTATTTTTGTAATTTCTCCTGCCATAGAGTAGTAGCGTGTAAAATCAGGAGGAATGATAAGTACCTTTCTTATTACATTTAGATCATAGTTTAAAAAAATTTTATCAATATTTTTTTCAACTTCAGCTAAGCTAATTGATACATCTTCATTGCTTAAATAGAACTCCTTCACTTGTTAGTCCCCCTTTTATATGACTCTATTGCTTTTAAAAAGGATTTCACCTTACTTTGAAAAGTGTTATACAAACCTACAAAGTAAGTGAAACCCTATATGCATCTAGTACTTTACTCTATACACTTCTTCCTTTAATTAAAGTTCAAAACCACTTTGATCACCTTTTCAGGTTCGTCTTTTATTAATTGCACAGCATCTTGAATTTTCGTAAAATGAAAGGAATGAGTTTTTAAAATTTCAGGACTTAGCTCTCCAGATTCAAATCCTGAGATCACTTCATCGAATTTATTACAATTAAGTCTAGAGCCAACAATGGTAAGTTCTTTTTTAGTGATATCAACTTGAGTAATTTGTGATGGCGCATTTGTAAGACCAATGACGACAATACGACCTGCAGGTGATGCTAGTTTTACAGCGTTCTCAAAGGTAGAAGCACTACATACAGTGTCCACAATCACAGGCATCCCTTCATTGTTTGTGAAGCCATTTACTGCACCTTCAAGATCTTCTTTAGAGACTAAAATCGTTTTATCCGCCCCCATTTTTTTAGCGATTTCCAGCCTTTCTGCTACTATATCTGTAATCATTACTTCTGCACCAGATTTTTTAGCTACCTGTAACGTGCAAAGTCCTATTGGTCCACATCCCATAATCAGAACCTTATCTCCTTTTGATATTTCACCTCTAGCGTTTATTTGCATGCCAATTGTGTAGGGCTCTACAAGTCCTAATAAGGAGTCATCAAAATCTTTAGTAAACTTATGTACATTGTTTTTGTGAACCTTTATAAATTCTTTAAAACCACCATCTCTATGAACGCCCATCACTTCTAATGTAGAACATACATTGTGTCTGCCAGTTCTGCAAGCGTAGCATTCACCACAGCTTACTACAGGATCAATAGCAACCTTATCGCCTATTTTCAGTTCAGTAACATTGCTGCCTATCTCTTCTACGATGCCACCAAACTCATGGCCTATAATTCTTGGATATGTAGCAAGTGAATTGGTACCATTATAAATACCAATATCAGAACCACATATACCTCCTGAGGTTATCTTTATAATAACTTCATCTTGGTTTTCAATTTTTGGTTTTTCAACCTCACATATTTCAACCTTAAAAGGCTCTATCACTTTTATTGCTCGCATTATTACAATCCCCCTCGTGTAAACTTATTATGTATTATAAGAATCTAGATAGTAGATCTCCATATATTTGTAATCATCATAAAAATCATTTACTGATAATTTGTTAACTACATCCCAGGTAAAAACCCCTGACCTAAAGATAGTATAAATATTGTCAGCAGCATAGCTAATCCGGCAAATAACCCTCCAAATGACCAAAGTTTTAAAGTATCTTGTTCAGAAATCCTATTAAACCTTGATACCGCCCAGAATCCAGAATCATTAGGTAATGATAATCCTACTGCTCCAGCGCAGGTTGCTAAAGCTACTAAAGCAGGTGCAACATTGGTTTTTGCAATCATTTCTACAACAATTGCAGCTGTTGTAAGCATAGCAACAGTTCCAGAGCCTTGTGCTGCTCTAATAATTTGAGAAAGTATAAAAGCAAGTAAAATGATAGAAATATTGAAACTGGACAAAGTTTCAGCTAAATAATAACCAATACCCGTTTCACTTATAATTCTGCCAAAAGCTCCACCTGCACCTGTAATCAATAGTATCAAACCAACTTGATCAGCTGCCTCCATCAAACAATCGCTAATAGGTTTTTCGATATATCTTCTAAGTGATATCATTGCATAAAACACACCAAGTAACAAGGCAATATTTTTATCTCCGATAAATGCTATAAACTTTTGCAAAGTAGTTCCTTGAGCCAACCACATACCGCCAAAACTACCAATAAGAATTAATGCTATTGGTAGAATTAAGACTGAGAAAGCTGCAGCAGGAGAAGGTGCATTTACTTTTCCATTACTAAGGCTTACAGCGGTAGTATCTGTAGCATGAAGCTCTCCTGCTGAAACCATGGTATTTTCTGTACTTTCATCATATTCTTCGCCTTCTACTTCCTCCATTACAAATACTCTGCCTTTTTTCTCATCACGTCTCACTACAAAATACGCCCAAGCAAGTCCAGCTAATGATCCTACCAAACCAACGATAAGGGCATAAATGAAGAAGATTCCAATATCAAGCCCATATATTTCTGCCACTGCTAGAGGTGCTGGCGTAGGAATTACTACTGAAAAGGCAGCACTGGTGGCTACAGCGATTCCTCCAACATAAATTAATTGAGATATGCCGGTTTTTTTTGATAGTGCACGAATCATCGGTGCAAACATAACATAAACAACATCTCCAAATACAGGTATACCTGTTACAAAACCTGACATCGTAATGGCAAGGGGAGAATTTTTTTCACCAAACTGCCTGATCATAGCATTTGCCATAACTTCTATGCCGCCAGACTCATAAAGAAACTTACCTAACATAACACCGAGACCTGTTACAATACCAATGCCTCCCAGTGTGCCGCCAAACCCTCCAGATATATGTCCACCAATTTTTTCCAAAGGCATTCTAACTAAAAAACCAGTGATGAGTGCTGTGAGTAAAAGTGATAGAAAAGCATTTAACTTAAATTTAATGATGGACACCAAAAGAATGGCTATCGATAATAAAAATATTACTATTAACATAGGACCTGTCACCATAATCGTTACCCCTCTCTATTATCTTAATTATAATAATAAATATCCTTTTTAAAAAATTTAAAAATGGTTTTTCCTTTTTCTCCCAATATATCAACTATACTCCTGAATACGCACTAAATCCTCCATCAATAGGCAATACTACACCAGTTATAAATCCTGATGCCTTTTCATTGATAAGAAATTGAATGCTACCTAAAAGCTCTTCGGTCTTACCAAATCTTTCCATAGGTGTATTTGAAATAATTTTTTCAGCTCTTTCAGTAAAACTTCCGTCTTCATTGATTAGAAGTTTATGATTTTGTGCTGTAAGAAAAAATCCAGGAGCAATTGCATTCACCCTAATACCTACTTTTGAAAAATGCACTGCCATCCATTGTGTTAAATTAGAAACTGCTGATTTTGCAGCACTATATGCAGGAATTTTCGTTAAAGGTGTAAAAGCATTCATAGATGAAATATTAATCACACAGCATCCTTCTTTCCTCAGCATATCTTTTGTAAAGACTTGAGAAGGTAGTAATGTACCGAGAAAGTTAAGATTAAAAACAAATTCTATCCCTTCTTTATCAAGATCGTAAAAAGTTACTATATCTTCTGTATCTATATCTTTTATATATAAGTATTCACTAGATGTGGTTCCTTTGGAATGATTTCCTCCAGCACCATTGATTAAAATATCTACGTTTCCTAATTTTTCATGAATAATATCTTTGGCCTTTTCCAATGAATTTTTATCAAGAACACTGGCATGAACACCAAGAACCTTTAAACCTCTATTTTTATACGCTTCTTGCATCTTATTCAGTGCCTCTTCATTAATATCTATAACCCCTATTTTACCACCCTTTACTGCTAACATTTCAACAATTGCAGCACACAGTACCCCTGTGCCTCCTGTGATAACAATCACTTTGTCAGTCATATCTGCTTCTAACGAGATCTCCATAGTCTTATCCTCCTTGATTCGCTTTGCTATCGTTTGCTTTGTATAAAAAAATTTCATGTCCTCAATTCTCTACTTTTTTACCCATCCCCATAACAATAATAATTTAAGTTTTTAATACTTTTTGTTTATAGGGATGGATTATTGATACAATTCGTATATTATTTTGACTTGGTTATAGCCTCAATAAGTCCATGAATATAAACTGCTCCTAGTGCCCTATCATATAAACCGTAACCTGGCTTTCCCGTTTCCTTCCAAATCATTCTACCATGATCAGAACGATATGACCCATCAAAACCTGCATCTAGTAAGGCTTTTAAAATTTTATACATATCTAATGATCCGTATTCAGATGGATGAGCAGATTCATAAAAACTTCTATTTCCATGCCATTTTACATTTCTCAAATGTGCAAAATGTATTCTTTTCTTTTCTCCTGAAAAGTATTTTATCATGTCTACCAAATCATTTGTTTCCGTACAACCTAATGATCCTGTGCAAAAAGTAATCCCATGGTAGCTGCTATCATAAAGCGCAAGAAACCTTTTAAGATTTTCTTTGCAAGTTATAATTCTTGGGAGCCCGAAGATTGACCAAGGTGGATCATCTGGATGAATAGCCATTTTAACACCAGAAGTTTCCGCTACCGGTATGATATTTTTTATAAAATACTCAAGATTTTCCCAAAGCTTCTCTTCACCTAATTCTTTATATTCTTTAATAAGGGTTTCCATTTGATTTTTAGTATAGGATGCGTCCCAACCAGGAAGCGCTAAATCTCCTGATAAAGGATCCATTTTATTGACTGTATCTTGATTATAAATAAGTGTTGTTGATCCATCAGCAAGTTGATAAGCTAAGTCAGATCTAGTCCAATCAAAAACAGGCATAAAATTATAACAGACAACTTTTATTCCGGTCTCACCTAAATTTTTTATAGTTTCCTTATAGTTTTCTATATATTTATCTTTTGTAGGTCGCCCAAGCTTTATATCCTCGTGCACCGGAACACTCTCAATAACAGAAATATGTAGTCCACTTTTCTCAACACTTGATTTTAACTCTAGTATTTTATCTAGCGGCCAAACCTCACCCACAGGTATATCATAAATCGCTGTAACGATTCCCTTCATTCCGGGTATTTGACCAATAAATTCTAGTGATATAGAGTCAGTCATTCCATACCACCTAAAAGCCATCTCCATGCTACTCCCCCCTAGTTGTTTTAAATTCTATTGTAGCTTTTCATACAATAATTATTTTTACACACTCCTCTCTAGCATTGTTTTGTTCCTTGTATTATGCAACTAATTGTTTTAGTACCAAAGGTTTAAAATATGTCCTTCAGTTTTAGCATTGTGTACTTGTATACAAGTATTATATTCTAAGTTGTTTTTCTTTGTCAAGTGCAAATTTAAGCTTCATTAAAATTTGTTTGAATTTTTTAAAATATCTATTCAGCTTAATCGACTAGTTATTTAACACCTTCTTTTGATTTGTCAATAAATTTTTGTTATAATTTTGAAGTAAATGTTGTCTTTTTAGCACGATTTCTCTGATTACGTTTTAATCATGGGGAAAATATATTTATTACTTAAAACTTGTTTGTTTTAAAGAAAAGTAGTATATTAAACATAGTTAGTGTCAAAAGTGCAGACATACATGTAAACAAATGTTAGATTCTTATCGTAAAAAAAATAAAATAATTATATAGATAAGCAAGTTCAAACTTTAATTTTGATATACACGGTCTACGGTCTCGCCCCAAAACCGTGGGCTGCAAATGTAGCCCTTAGTATATCAAAATTAAGCCCTGACGTTGTTTATCTATATCAAATAAGACCAATAAAGATGGAGAAAGACTATGAAAATATACGAAAAAAAGAAAGATGAAAATCCAAAAGAATATATTTATAGACTATTAAAAGATAATATCATGGAGTTAGAATTGAAACCGGGAACCATTCTTTCCGAAAATGAACTTTCAAAAATATTAAATGTTTCCCGCACGCCTATACGAGAAGTCTTAAGACGTTTGAATAATGAACATTTAATAGAAATCATGCCCCAAACAGGCACTATGGTCACCTATATTGATAGGGCTCTGATAGATGAAGTGTTGTTTATGAGGTTTGTTTTAGAAAAAGAAATAATAAAACTTCTTCAGGATACAATAACTACTGAAGAAGTGAATGAATTGGAAAATCTATTATCATTACAGGAATTTTATATGAACAAATCTATGATTATTGATTTTCATAAGTATGATACGAAGTTTCATGAAAAACTATTTGCAATTAGTAAAAAAACTAGAGTATGGGAATCTATTATAAATTTAAGCACCCACTACGCTAGGGCTAGACTCTTATATGATCATAATCATAATACAGCGCAAAAAAGCATCATAATACAGCACCGAAAAATTTTAACTGCAATAACAGAAAAAGCTTCCTATCAAGAGATCGAAGAGATTTTAAGAGAGCATATTCTTGCTCCCTGCGAATCATGGTCTATGGAGTTTGAAAAGATAGGCGTTAATGAATATTTTCTAGAAATGAAAAACACCTAGAAGCAGGGGACTTTATCCTAAAAACAAACTTAAGATAAAAAAACAGACCGCTATATTTACAGATCACCCAAAACGTGATTCTATATTTAGCGGTCTATTTCTAACTATAGATAACCAACTACAAAGCTTAACAAAATGCAGACTTGGATGCATTTGCAGGAAATGACTACAATGTTCAATTCATGGAAGTGGAAAATCCGTAAAGAAATTTGCATGTTTGAGCGTTAGCCAGGTTGCAAATTTTAGGATTTTTCACTGGAACGAATTGTTAACATTGTTCATTTCTGAAACCGCAGCAGGTCGTATTTTGTTAAGGTATAAAATTGGTTATCTATATATAAGTTGTAGTAAATAGTTACATTCGCTACCTTACACTAAGCTGTAAAAGTTTTATTGCAACTTATATAGCTTCTTTATCTTATTTACTTATACTAATTATTGTAATAAAGACTCTCCGAAGGATATTCTGGATCGCAAGTGATGTCTATACCAAGCTCTCTAAAAATCTGTTCATCATTTCTACTTAAGATGGTAGTAGAATGGGCCTGACATCCTTTAAGCATGGATAGCTTCTCCATAGCAACTTGAGCTGTTGGATTTGTAGCAGCACATATACTCAAGGCAATTAAAATTTCCTCGCAGTCTAAAGCCGGTGTTCTGCTGCCTAATGTTTTTACCTTTAAGCTTATGATAGGTTCTAAAATCACTGGTGAAATAAGGTGAATTTCATCAAAAATATTTGCAAAATATTTCACAGCATTTAAAATTACCGCAGCGGTGGCATCCATTAGATTTGAACTCTTGCCAGTCAATATGGTACCATCCTGCAACTCTATCGCTACAGCAGGACATATTTCGTTTTTATTAGACAATTCTTTTAGCTTAGCTGAGCGACTTCTTGCCGGAATAACCACTTTTCTATCCTCTTCTTTTAGCTCTAGCTCTTCCATAATCAACTTGACCCTTTCAAAGGTTTCTTTATCTACATAACCTTTTTTGTACTCACATTCTGTTTTAAAATATCTTCTAATAATCTCTTGCTTAGAAGCTTCTTTGATGACCTCATCATCAATAATACCAAAACCTACTCTATTTACACCCATATCTGTTGGAGATTTATACATAGACTCTTCCCCCGTAATCTTTTCTATAATTCTTTTAAGTACAGGAAAGGTTTCGATATCACGATTATAGTTTACAGCGATTTTATTATAAGCATCAAAGTGGAAGGAATCAATCATATTTACATCCCTAAGGTCTACCGTTGCAGCTTCATAAGCTATGTTTAAAGGATGTTTTAACGGAACATTCCACACAGGGAAGGTTTCAAATTTTGAGTACCCTGCTACCTTACCTCTTTTATACTCATGGTAAAGTTGACTGAAACAAGTAGCTAGCTTGCCACTTCCTGGTCCTGGTGCTGTCACAACAACAATCGGTTTTGTTGTTTCAATGTATGGATTCTTACCATAGCCTTCGTCACTTACGATGGTATCCACATCTGTTGGATATCCTTTAGTGGCTCTATGGGTATAAACCTTTATTCCTCTGCGTTCAAGCTTATTAATAAATACCGTTGTGGCTGGTTGTCCATCGTATCTTGTGATTACAACACTATTTACATCCAGCTCATACCCTCTTAAATCATCTATGATTCTCAAAACATCCATATCATAGGTGATACCAAAGTCTCCTCTTATTTTATTTCTTTCAATATCTCCTGCATATACACAAATAATCACTTCAACTTTTTCTTTTAACTTGTGCAACAACTTGATTTTTGCATTTTCGTCAAATCCAGGCAAAACCCTTTTGGCATGAAGGTCAAACAGGAGTTTCCCGCCAAACTCTAGATACAGCTTATCATAATGATTTACTCTTTCTAAAATGTACTTTGACTGTTCTTCTAAATATTTCTTATGATCAAATCCTATTTTCATCCTCTATTCCTCGCTTTATGAAGTCATTGTGTGATTCGTTTATTATTTACTTTCATTGTTCAATATAGGTATACGTCTTTAAACTTGAATTCTAATATCTACGGTCTATGGTTTCACTTTGGCTGAAAAACGTAAACAAAGACTGAGAATATAACCCTTCGGATATTAAAATCCACAAGCCTATGTCTATATTTTACCTTATCTTCAGCATATTGCAGGAGTAAGCACCAATAATATTCTCCCTTTTACGACTCTATATTATCTCATAGTTTTAGAGGAAAGTAAACCAGTAGAAGATGATTTTTCGTTGAGAAAAAGAAATCCTAGGGTCTTTTTTATGTTATAATGATACTAGCTTTCATCGGCCTGCATCATTCCATATAATTCAGGAGGGAAATATGAAAAAAAAATTATTAGGACTTTTTATACTTATTGCTATAGTTTTATTTACCCTTCAAGTAAATATCATCTGGAGTGGTTTCAAGCAAGTCCCCAAAAAATCTGACGCCATTGTTGTACTGGGCTGTAGACTTTGGGGGGATCAACCTAGTCCCATGTTGATTTATCGCTTAAATAAAGCTTTAGAACTCTATGAGGAAGGCTATGCCTCCACGATCATCGTCAGCGGTGCTCAAGGTGAGGACGAATGGATCACAGAAGCCGCCGCTATGAAGAGCTATCTTATGGATAAGGGTGTTGGTTCTGAAGCAATATTCAAGGAGGAAAACTCCTTTAGTACCTTCCAAAACCTTTATTACAGCAAAGAAATCATGGACAAGCAGGCACTAGAAAGTGCCATCATTGTTACAAACGCCTTTCATGTACATAGGGCTTTAATGATTGGCAATCGATTAGGCATGGATGTTAGCAGTAGTTCTGCCAAGTCCTACCCAAATCCCGCTTTGATTGTGAGATATTATGTCCGAGAAGTTTTTGCCTATATGAAAGACTTTCTATTTTCTCATTAATGTCAGAGAAACTAAAACATCTAAGAATCCACTGGAGAGTCTTTACTCTATCAAGCAGATCGAAAATCATAGGCGTTAACTTAACACAATTATTACCAAATTTTTCTTAAAATGTCATCCTGAGGGTACCGAAGGATCTTTGAATAAGGAAGGATGACAAATTATGATTTAAGTTAATGCTAATGGATCCAAAATAAAGCTAAACCATAAAATATGGGAATACCTTATTACAGGTATTCCCATGAAATATTTTTGTAAAAAACTATTCTAAAACCTCTATGCTTTGAGAAGCAATCAAACGACTATATACTCCGTTTTTCTTTACCAAGGCATCATGACTGCCGATCTCTGCAACCTTGCCTTTGTCTAAAACTACAATTTTATCTGCTGCCATAATAGTAGACAGACGGTGAGCAATCACTAAAGTGGTTCGTCCCTTCTGTAGTTCTGAGATGGCTTTTTGTACTGCCCTTTCATTTTCTGCATCTAAGTTGGATACAGCTTCATCCATCAATAGGATAGGAGAATTTTTAATCAAGGCTCTTGCAATGGCTATTCGCTGTCGCTGTCCTCCTGATAATTGTACCCCTCTTTCCCCTACATTGGTATCATAACCTTGAGGGAGTTTTACTAAAAAGTCATGGGCTAAGGCTAGTTTTGATGCTGCTTCTACTTCTTCATCAGTGGCCTCTGGTCTTCCTAGACGAATATTTTCCCGAATACTCATGTTAAAAAGATAGACATCCTGAGATACCACCGCCACCATATCTCTAAGCTTTTCTTGCGTTAAATCACGAAGATCATAATTTCCTATCTTAATACTTCCCCCTCTAACATCCCAAAATCTTAGTAGCAAATTGGCATAGGAAAACTTTACTTTATTGTATTGAATATGAGGAACAATAGGCCCTTCTAATGGGGCTTCTGCCTTATCTTCTACAGGGGTAGGGGTGTTTAATATGGAAAAAACCCTTTCTGCTGATGCCCCAATAGAACCAAGGTTTCTTGCAGTTCCGGAGACATCTACAATAGGAGAAAAAACATACACCGATAACATAATAATGGTAGGAATCAATGCGGAATCTATGCTGCCCTCCAGCACCAAAAAGCTGGATACAGCTAAGATACTTACCATCCCTAATGACATGGCAGCATTGATGAGACCTCCTTCTAGTCCTAGTCTTTTTCCTTCTGCAATTTGACTCCTACCAAGATCATAGGTGCCGTTTTCTAGCTTCTTTAAGTAGGATTTTCCGCGACCAAAGGCTACGATTTCCCGCATTCCCTGTACACCATCCACCACTTCTGCATTGACAGTACCTAGTTTTGATCGTATTTCTTTTCCCTGTTGCCTGGCTTTTTTACTAAACCAAAAGGGTATGGTGGCTACCAATAATAAAAAGGGGAAGATTACTAAGGGCAGCAACCAATGAATATAGGCTAGTATTACTAAGAAGGTTAGGGGAGCTATGATAGCTATAATGTAAGCCCCTACCGTATGGGCATAAAAGACTTCTAATGCCTCCACATCCGCCATCACTGATGAGGCAACATCCCCGGAGCGTTTCTTCAGCATATAAGCAGGTGCGATTCTTTCTATAGCCCTATACATGATGTTTCTGTAATCCACCAAAATACTGTAGGCAACATCATGTACTAAATACATTTCAGCATAAACCATACTTGCCCTGCCGACAGCTAAGGCTGCTAACAGCCAAAAAAGGGAGAGGATTTTTTCTGCTGATCCTCCAGTAGCGGCTAGGCCTACTAAGTAAGCTGCTAGAGCAGAACTGGTGATACTAAAAATTTGGTTTAAAGTACCGCTGAAAATCCCCAAGGCCATTTTCTTGTTATAGGGTTTGATGTAGGGGATGAGGGTTTTTATTTTTTCTAGGTTGATTCTTCCTTCAAATGTAGTTGTGGTTGTATTGATTTTTTCTACTTTATGCATACTGAACACACCTTTCCTCTTGCTGTGCTTGTATAAGCTTAGCATAAGTCCCTGTTAGTTTCATCAGTTCAAAATGAGATCCTACTTCAACGACTTTTCCTTCCTTTAGTACCAGAATTCGATCGGCATTTTGTATGGTGGACAAACGATGGGCAATCACTAAAGTAGTTCGGTTCACCATCAGCTTCTCTAATCCTCTTTGGATCATCTTTTCATTGGCGGTATCTACGCTGGAGGTGGCTTCGTCTAATAAAAGAATAGGAGCATCCTTTAGAACAGCCCTTGCAATGGCCATACGCTGTCTTTCCCCACCAGAAAATCTTACCCCCCTTTCGCCAACAATGGTATTGTAACCTTCCGGTAATGTCATAATGAAGTCATGGATATTGGCGGTTCTTGCGGCTTTTTCTATTTCTTCTTTTGTGGCTTCAGGCTTTGCCATTCTTAGATTATCTTCTACCGTACCATGAAATAGGTAGGTCTCCTGGGATACCACCGCCATTAAACTTCTTAAGTCCTCTAGGGTGTAGTCCTTTATATTGTGATCGCCTATGATAATTTCTCCTTTGATAGGATCAAAAAATCGCAGTAGTAGATTTACAGCAGTGGACTTACCAGAACCTGATTCCCCTACTAAAGCTACAGTTTCACCGGGGTTAATCTTAAAGGACACCCCACCAAGAGCTGGTCTTAGTCCCTTATCGTAAGCGAATTCTACATCGTTAAACACAATTTCTGGTAACGCTTCTTTAGATTTTACTGTAACAGGTCTAGTGCTTTCTGCAATTTCCGGTATTTCGTCCAGTAAGGCAAAGATGGTATTGGAAGCGGTAATTCCCATAAAGCCCTGATGATAATAACGGTTTAGTTCATCGATGGGGCGAAAAGCTTCTCTACATAAAAACAGCAAAACAAATAACTGGGATAATGCCAGTTCTCCTCTAGCTACAAAAAGAGCACCTAAACCGATGGCAAAAACAGCTCCGCTGGTGGTGGCTAGACCTACTACCCCTGTTTTTAGTAGAGAAATTTTTAAATGGTTCATCGTCTGCTGAAAAAGATCCCTGGAATCCCTTTCCAGTTCATTACCTCTTCTTTTACTGGCATTAAAGGCTTTTAATGTTGTAATTCCCTGCATACTGTCTAAAAATTGAGCATTCAGTACAGCAAAGGCCTGCCAATGGCTCCAACCGTACTTTGCCATTAGCTTATTCCATAGTCTTGGACCAAAGAGGGCAATTAAAAATGCTGATAAAATAATAAGACCTATACTTATGCTAAGGGTAAAGATATAACCTAAAATCACCCCTGCCCCTATAATCGTTACTAAGACATGAGGGACGTAGTAAACTAAATAAGCCTCTAAAAACTCGATCCCCGATACCACTGTAGATTGAAGTTTTCCTGTACGATTTTTTTCTAGGTATCCTGGTCCAAGTTTTAGTAAATGACCATAAAGCCTTTGTCTTAATGTATTTTTCACGATGATGGAGGCCCTTTTTGCATAGGCTTCATTGCCCCATAAAAGTAGTGCTCTTACGCCAATAATCGTAATAATTCCTAAAATAATAGTGACAATATCTGCCCATTCCCGTCTAGCATAAATCCCTTCCGTGGCCCTTGCTGTAAGAACAGCTTGTGCAGCATAACTAGCTGTTATACTGATACCTATGACAGCTTTTAAAATAACACGGTTCCTTATTCCTTTTGTTAGTTCAAACAAACGATAATGAAGCATCATTTTTATCGTTCCTCCTTTTATATAGTTACTTGAGCTGTGCAATGATCTAATTGTAGTAGTGAAAATTAAATATATACGCTCACTTAATCTCAAGTATTGACAACGCTAAAGCTCCTTCCAATGAAAATCCTAAAATTTGCAAACTCGCTAACACTCAAACATGCAAATTTCTTAACGGATTATTCATTTCCAGTCACTAAGCGTTGTTACAATACTTTCAAATGCTTTCGCTTAATATATTTAATTTTCTTTCGAAACAACTGAAAATTTGCACAAGTCGAGTATAGTTATTGTTTATATCGACCAACAGGCTACATAATGTCCTGTTTCTACCTCTTGAAGTTGTGGTTTAGAGGCACTACCATGATGAAGATTAGGACAACAAGTACAATAATTGCAATGTACAGCTTCCTTCCCACCAAGGGCAGATGTAGGAGCTTTTTCTCGTCTAGCTCTTTTCTTCATTTGCTTTAATGGATTGTCTATGTTTTCAACAAGACTTTTTGTATAAGGGTGTAGAGGATTTTCCAGCACCTTTTCAGGTCTTCCCATTTCAACAATATCTCCCCTATACATTACCGCAATCCGATCACTCATCCATCTAACCACCTCTAGGTCATGAGAAACAAATAAGTAGGCCATATTGAACTTTTTTTGAACATCTTTTAAGAGGTTAAGAATCTGAGCCTGTACAGAAACATCTAACATAGAGGTAGGTTCATCCGCTACAATCAATCTAGGTTCTAGGGACAAAATCCTTGCTAAAACCGCCCTCTGGGCTTGTCCTCCACTGATTTCGCTTGGATACCTTGTAAGGTGCTCTGGTTGTAGTCCCACCACTTCAATTAATTCTTCAACCACAGCTCTTTCTTCTTTACTATTCTTTTTAACTAAACCATGAATTCTTAAGGGTTCAACAATACAGTCATAGATCTTCATTCTAGGATTTAGTGCAGCTTCAGGATGTTGAAGGATCAGTTGCATTTTAGAACGTATTTTTTGCATTTCATTGGTTTTTAAAGAGGTGATTTCTTTTCCTTCGAAGAATATTTTTCCCGAGGATAGGGGAAGCAACCTTAATATAATTTTTGCTAAGGTGGATTTTCCACATCCGCTTTCCCCTACCAACCCTAGGGTTTCTCCTGCTTCTATTTCAAAGGATACTCCCTTTAGTACTTCAACTTGTTTTTTTCTAAAGGTTCCTGTAGTGAAGGACTTTTTCAAGTTCTCTACTTTAATCAATGAATCTACACCTCACTTTGTGTCCTGTAGTCACTTCTTTTATCTCCGGCGGAATTTTACCACAGGTTGCTTCAGCCTTAGGGCAGCGATCAAAAAATCTACATCCATTAGGTAAGTTCACCAAGCTAGGACTGTAGCCGGGAATAGGTTTTAGTCCGTTACTGGGAAGAGAGTCAATCAGTCCTTTAAAATAGGGGTGTAGAGGATTTTTAAAAAGTTCTTGGCTAGGCCCCTCTTCAATAATTTCTCCAGCATACATTACCGCCAGTTCATCACATAGGTGAGCTGCCACCTGTAAATCATGGGTGATCAGCAGGATGGTTGTCTCCTTTATTTCCTTTAGCCGTTGTAAAACCTCCACCACCTGTCCTCTAATCAAGACATCCAAGCCTTTTGTAGGTTCGTCTGCAATCAGTAAAGAAGGATCTCCTCCAATACCTAAAGCAGTTAAAACCCTTTGTTTCATACCTCCGCTTAATTGATGGGGATATTCTTGCATTTTTTGATGTGGATCAGGTAAGTCTAGGGCTTCTAACAGCTCAACCGCAGTCCTCCAACTTTCTTTTTTAGAAAGATTCCTATGTAACCGCATAGGGGCAATCACCTGTGCCCCATTTTTAAGTAAAGGGTTCAAGGCTTCTCCAGGGCTTTGGGCGATTAAACCAATCTCTTTACCCCTAAGTTTTCTTATTGCTTCTACTGGTAAAGAAGAAATAGTTTGATCTTTATAAATAACTTCTCCTGTGGTTTTAGCATTTTCAGGTAGTAACCGTAGTAGAGAATGAGCCAGCACTGATTTGCCACAACCAGTCTCACCAATCAATCCAAAAATACTGCCCTTCTTAACCTTTAAATTAGCATTGGAAACCGCCTTCACCCCGCCATCTTTTCTTTGGAAAGAAACATTTAAGTTTTTAATTTCTAGTATGGTATTCATCATCATCTTCCTTTAAGTGGTTGTTTTATTTAATCTATACTACCCTCTGCCTTTGGTGCTAAGTAATCTCTAAGAAGGTCTCCCAAAGAATTGAATAGAAAAACACAGACTGCTAAGGTTAGTCCAGGAAAAAGCATTAGCCAAGGTCCACTATCCATAAAGGTCATGGCTTCATTTAACATCAAGCCAATCTCTGGGTAAGGAGGCTGCACACCAAAACCAAGAAAGCTCAAACCAGCAATAATTAAGACTGCATGACCAATCATTAAGGTCATTAAGGGAATGACAGGAATCAGCACATTGGGTAGAATATGTTTTCGTAGGATATAAAAATCACTGGCCCCAATAGCCTTGGTAGATAAGATAAAATCTCTTTGTTTTAGAGCTAAAACTTCACTTCGAACAATTCTTGCATAGGAAACCCATCCTAAAAAGGTAATGACAATCACTAAGGTCATCATGCTAGGACCAATAATCGCCATAAAACATAATGCCATCAGCATCTGAGGAAAAGCCATCAATACGTTCATCACATGGACAAACAATTCATCTACAATGCCTCCGTAGTATCCTAAAACCATGCCTATGGTAAGACCTATCAGTAAAGATAGTACTTCAATTGCCACTGCTAGGGTTAAGGATATCCTAAGACCATGAAAGACCCGCTGTAGCAAATCCCTACCAAAGTTATCTGTACCAAAGGGATGCTGTAGGCTGGGGGATTGCAGTTGTCTTGAAAAGTCTATGTCATTCCACTCAGTAAATAGGAGGGGGGATAATATTGTGACTAGCAAGATAACCCCTAACAGTACAGATAAAATCCAGATCTTACTGATTTTAATACTTATGGGAAATTTTAAGGGCTTAGCCCATAATCCTTTTCCTTCTATGACCATATCAGACTTTTTATTTGTAAGCATTTTCATCATACCTCACTCGTGGATCAATAATAACATAAGAGAAATCCACTAATAAATTTATTAAAACAATAATGATACCAAAAATAAAGATAAAACCAGATATGATTGGAAAGTCCTTAAGATTGATGGCTTGTACTAGGTAACTGCCTACCCCTGGTAAGCCAAAAATGTTTTCAATAATAACACTCCCACCCAGTAAGCTGATACTGTTCATTCCAATCAAGGTGACAATAGGCAGTAAAATATTTTTCAATACATGCTTTATTAGAATAGCCGTCTCTGATAAACCTATTCCCCTGGCTGTAGCTACATAGGGGCTATCTAGGGCCTCTAAAATACAGGTTCTTGTCAATCTTGCTAAAGTACTGGATCTACCTAATCCCATCACAAAACCTGGAAGAATTAGACTAATAAAACCCTGATAACCATAGGCAGGAAAAATTTTAAGCTTCATAGAAAAAAGCCAAAGAAAGAATAGTGCCAGCCAAAAACTTGGAACCGATAGATTGAAGGCAGCAAATCCCCGCACAAATTGATCAATGATACTATCCTTATAAATCGCTGAAAGAGTTCCCAGCAGTAATCCTAGGAAAATATAAACACAAGTTGCTAGAAAAACTAGTTTCACTGTATAAAGAAAGCGATGTCTAAACTCTTGGGTTACTGGAAGGCCTGTCTTGAAGGAATTCCCAAAGTCGCCAACCGCCGCACCTTTTAGCCACTGAGAAAATAATTGTGGAAAGGGTTTATCTAAACCTAAGATCCTCTCATATTCTTCAACCAACGCATCATCCGGCAGTCCTATAGGGTTTTTATCTCTTAAAATCAACTGAGCTGTATCTCCAGGAGAAAAATAAATAATGGAGAAGGAAATGAGGGCTACAAAAATAGCTGTGGGGACAAGCATAATCAATCTTTTTAGTAACAAATATTTCATGGCTACCTCCTCTTTGTACAGTATAAAAGGTAGAAGGTTCCCAGTACCTGTCCAGTAACCGACGGATACTGGGAACATCTATACTTTCTTAGTTAATTACAACATTGCTTAAATCAATAGTCTGTGATCTAGGGTGGAAATAAAGGCCGCTGATATTGTCTTTATGGGCAAGTACCCTGGCTCTTACGAAAAGAGATGTTCCTGGATAAAAGTTATAGATTGTTTCCCATATTTCTTCCCAAGCTTGATCATGATCTTTTTTATCTGTAGCAGTTATAACAGTTTCTACTAAGCCATCGATTTTAGGGTCAACCTTAAAACCTATACCATTGACATCGTAGCTATCACTCAGTCCTCTCCACTGCATATAACGTACTGGAGGTACCGTCCATGCATGGGTAAATGCAATATCAAATTCTCCGCTTTTTGCCTTCTCATCAAAAATGCTTCTATCAACTGAATCGATTACTACGTCAATGCCAACTTCCTTTAAGTTGGATTGTAGATACACCGCTACGTCTCTTGCAGTCTGGTCATTTCTAGCTAGTAAAGTAAGCTGTAGAGGTTTTCCATCTTTTTCTACGATACCACTTGCATTGGTGGTCTTATAACCGGCAGCTTCTAATGCTGCTTTTGCCACCGTTGTATTATAGCTGTACTCTTCAACATTTTTAGGCCCATCGATATATGCTGGAAGGACAAAATGACCTGTAGGGGTAGGAACATTATGTAATAGTTTTGCTGTTAAGGTTTCTCGATCAATAGCATGTACAATAGCTTTTCTTAAATTCAAGTCCACCAAAAGTCCTTTTTTGTAGTTGAAGACATAAGTCTCTGTGGTACTAAGATATTCTTCTGTAGGTTTTAAAACCTTAATTCCAGAAGTGTTTTCTAATTCACCTACTACTGCATAAGGCATACTGATGTGGTGTTCTGTTAAACCAATGGCATCTACTTGTCCACTTTTTAGGGCCATAACTCTAGAGTTTTCATTTGGAATGGCTTGCCACACAACTTCTTGAAGGGTAGGCATCTTTTCCTTATTCCAATAGTCCGTATTTAGTTCTAAAACCGCCTTTTGATCTTTTGTATAATCCTTTAGAACAAAAGGACCTGTTCCCTGCCAGTCTACAACAATACCCTTATCATCTACTGTATCTGGTAGTGTTGCTCTAATTCCACCTAGTTCCATTAAAAATGGAGAAAATGTTTTGTGAAAGTTTACCTCTAAAGTAGTATCATCTACAACCTTGATCTCTTTTAAATATTTAGGATAATTTGCATTTGCATAAGGTCCCCAGTATTCGATAGAAAATTTGGCTACTTCTGCGTTAAAATCTTCACCGTTGTGGAATTTTACACCTTCTTGAAGGTGAAGAATATAGGTTGCTCCATCATTCTTGATTTCCCAGCTTTTCACTAGTGCTGAAGAAAGTTCTGAAGAGATATCCATATTTTCTTCAAAAGCCGTCATGAAATCAAAAACCAAGCTGGCAGCTTCTGAAGCACTCTTAAAGTCATTTTGGGCTCCTAATACTAAGGTTTGGCTAACCGCCTCATTACTTGCATCTACTTCTTGGTTATCCGCCTCTGTCTCCGTTGGTTTTGTCTCGGTGCATCCTGCCAATACCCCTATTACCATCATAAAAATTAACAGTATTGCCAAATTTCTAGTTTTTTTGTTGAATATCATTTGTTCCAATCCCCCCACTTATTATTCAATCATTTTTTTATCCTACTTCATACAACACTCTAAATATCTCAGATCACCCCCTAAAAAATACTTAAGAATGAAAATAAAAAACCACGCCAAATTTTATCCCCCTCTTCTTAGGAAGAATAAAACCTTCGTGGTTTTAGTTTCAAAACAATATTTTTTTAGTTGTATCTTTTTTAAAAACTTCTTAAAATGCTAGCTAACCATGTACTTGATAACTTCATGTTATCCTTTGTTATAATAATAACAAGCTTCTACAATTTTTGCAAGTTTTATTTTTAAAGATTTAGAATATTTTTATAAACAGAAAGACCCAAGCATGCTGTCCTCAGCAGTGCTTGAGTCTTTTTTATTGGTTTTTATCCTACATTTTTCTCTTGATCTGACCCTAGTACTTCTTGTACTAACTCCTGTGTTCCTCCTGGGTTTTTGCCAGCATCTTCTGGTTTTATTACATAGTCACGAAGAAGTTTTCTCATCAGGTCTAAAGGAATAACGAGTACAGCCATCATCGTAACATATATCCATTCCTGTAGGTTTAATCCTGCAGTTCTTAATACTTCTCCTCCAAAGTAGGTGAATAGAATTTGAACGCCAAAAATCAAGGCTACAACCCTTAAGAAGTCACGGTTTTTTGTAATATTTTTGAAGAGATTTATTTCCGTGGTTCTAGCATTAAAGGTATTAAAAGCATTTAAGAAGATAAAGAAGGCAAAGAAGCCTGTTAAAAAGTAAATCTCCTCATTACCAGTAGGACCTACTCTAAAAAGAGACTTGATTGTACTGGATTTTAAAAACCAAATACCCATCGCAGCAATAAAACCACCATTGATCAGAATAGAACTCCACATATCCTTGTTGATAATAGACTCACTTCTTCTCTTAGGTGCTTCCTTCATATACTTCTTTAAAGCAGCTTCCCCACCAAAGGCTAGTGCCGCCAATGTATCCATCACTAGGTTTACCCAAAGCATCTGTGTCATGGATAATGGTAAGTCTACACCAATAAATGGTCCTAAAAAGGCAATTAATATAGCCGCTACATTTACCGTTAACTGATATACGACAAATCTACGAATACTATGAAAAATTGTTCTTCCATATAGCACAGATTTTGTGATAGATAAAAAATTATCATCTAATACAACGATATCTCCTGCTTCCTTGGCTACTTCTGTTCCACTACCCATAGCAAAGCCTACATCTGCACGTTTTAAAGCTGGTGCATCATTCACACCATCTCCCGTCATTCCTACAACAAGATCTAGTTCCTGTGCAATTTTCACCAACCTTGACTTATCTGTTGGCAATGCTCTAGCAATTACCCTAATATTAGGAAGTAATGCTTTTAAATCCTCATCTGTCAACTGCTGAATCTCTTGAGAGGTAAATATCAGGTCCTCTTCTTTCCTTAAAAGTCCTGCATCCTTTGCAATAGCCATGGCAGTTTCTTTTCTATCTCCTGTAATCATTACTACCTGTATACCGGCATCCATAGCTTCTTTAATAGCACTGGCAGACTCTAATCTTAAATCATCTCTTATACCTATAACTCCAACCAAAGTCATTTCCTTAAAATCAGCATCCTCATTTAAGGCTTCCTCTGTGATGGCGATAGCAACAATTCTTATAGATTTTTGAGCCAATGCATCAATCTTTTCTTCTAAGGCATTTCTATGCTGTAGTTTTTCTTTGTTGCCATTTTCATCATAATAGTATAAACATTTGTCTAAAATTTTCTCAGCTGCTCCCTTAATCAAGGTTAAATTCTTTTCCCCTTTAATTTCTGTAGCAGAATACTTATTTTCACTACTGAAGGGAATGGTTTTTAGTACTTCTATCTCTGTTTCTTTTCGATCGCTGCAAGAAACAAAGTGTAGTAAGGCCCTTTCAGTAATATTACCACCAATCACCTGAAGATCGCATCCTTTTTCAGCTTCTTTAATAAGGGCATTGGTATTTTTTCTTAAGGAAAGATTTAATAAGTTAGCTAAGTTCTTAGGAATTTCATCAAAGGTACTGTACTCCTGGTTTTCTCCTGCAATAAAGGTGACTACCTCAAGTTGTCCCTTTGTAATGGTTCCTGTTTTATCAGAAAAAAGAATGTTAAGACTTCCAGCCGTTTCAATACCGATCAACTTTCTTACAAGAATATTATCCTTTAGTAGTTTTCTCATGTTCAAAGATAATACCATAGCAATCATCATTGGTAGTCCCTCTGGCACCGCCACAACAATAATAACAATCGCTAAAATCACAGCAGTTACTAGATCATTTACAGGGTTTTGCCAGTTAGACAGATATAGGCTGATCTCTCCCATATCGAATCCATTATCTATCACAATCTTCTTAAACATAAAGGATATAGCGATAAATACCCCGCCAATATAACCAAACTTACTGATTCCTTCTGCCAAAGCACCTAATTTCACCTTCAATGGGGACTCTCTATCATCTACCTGCATTTCTTGTGCTAAATTACCATAGAAGGTTTTGTCTCCTACTACTTCTACCTTTAAAATACCTTCTCCTGATACTACTACTGTTCCACGATAGACATCATAGGGATTACTTAAATCTGTGTCTCTTTTATCTTCCTTAAAATTTTTAGGCACAGCTTGTTTATTTATTTCCTTTGCTTCCCCTGTTAAAGAAGCTTGATCTACCTTTACATTTCCTTCTAGAAGCTTTCCATCGGCAGGAATTTTATCACCACATTGTAGTAAAACCAAATCCCCTACAACAATCTCATCGATAAAAACCTCGTGAATCAAACCTTCTCTAAAAACTTTGCATTTGATCTTAGAAGCATCTTCCTGTAGCTTTTGAAAGGATTCTTCATTGGTATATTCAGACCAGGTAGCAACACAAGTGGCTAACAATACTGCAATAGCAATCCCTAAGGATTCGTACCACTCAGTATGACCCAAAAAGAAAAACAGCAAGTTAATTCCTAGGGCTACGATGAGGATTTTTATAATTGGGTCCTCAAAATTCCCCTTTAGCTTATCCCAAAAACTTTCTGCTTCTACAGGAGTTAGCTGATTGCTGCCGTGTTTTTCTCTAGATTTCTTGACAGCTTCTGCATCCAATCCATTCATTTGGTATTTCATTTTTTCATCTCCTCATTCGATTAACTAGTTTAACCCTTCATCAGATACAAACTATTAGGAAAACACACCTATATTCCCCATGTGTAGTAGATTATGGTGTAAAGTTCCTTAAACATCAAGAGAGCAACTTGTATGATACAAGCTGCTACTCCATTAGAAATACTTTTATATTTTGTGTCTAGCCTACCTGTAGTCCATAGTTTTTGCAAAGAGCTGCTAAACCACCAAAAAATCCGCTTCCTACTGCACTAAACTTCCAGTCATTACCGCTTTTGTATAGTTCGCAGAAGACCAAAGCAGTTTCAATAGAGAATTCTTCTGCTAAATCATATCGAAGGATCTCTTTACCTGTTTCTTCATCCACTAAACGTACAAAGGCATTGGATACTTGTCCAAAATTTTGTGCTCTTTGTTCCGCATCATGAATCGTAACTGTAATAGCAATTTTTTCAATGTGGTTAGGGATTTTAGAGAACTCTATAAGGATCTGCTCATCATCTCCGCCGCTACCCCCTGTTAAGTCATCACCAGTATGGACAACACATTGGTTTGGTCCTTCTAAATTATTGTAAAAGATAAAATCCTTGTCATTTTGTGCCTTATCATTGCTACCTAATAAAAACGCAGAAGCATCCAAGTCAAAATCGTAGCCTCCTGAGTATTTATTAGTATCCCAACCTAAGCCTACCATCACTTTTTTTAGTCCTGGGTTTCCCTTTGTTAAGTCAATTTTTTGTCCCTTTGATAAATTAATACTCATATTCTTCCCCTTTCTAAAAATATTCTAGTATTTTTTGATTAAAATCGTTTAACAATTTCTCCTAGAGAAGCGTCATTGGTACCTTCACCAACAGCCACAAATTTCCACTCTGCTCCATCACGATAGATCTCTCCTACCATTAAGGCAGTCTTTCCACTATAGCTGTTTGTTAGGTTATAACGGATGAGTTCTTGTTTGTTATCTAAGTTTACTAAGCGTATAAATGCATTATTAATCATGCCAAAGTCTTGTTTACGGCGAATACAATCATAAATGTTTACCACAAAAAATAATTTATGGATATCTGATGGCACTTTGTTTAGTTCAACAAAAATTTCCTCATCATCTCCATCGCCACCGCCAGTTAAGTTATCTCCTGCATGTTTTACACTTCCACACCCACTCTTTAAGTTGCCAAAGTAAATTAAGTTTTTGTTTGACACTAGTCTACCCTGTTCATTTAGCATCAATACAGAGGCATCGCAGTCTATTTCAGGGGCCTTTCCCCCTCCAAATAGAGCGTTCAGTAAGCCTCCCCCTCTTGGCTGTTCCACTGGATCCCAGCCTAATCCAACCATAATTTTTGATAGTCCTTTGTTTCCCTTGGTTAAGTCGACACGTTGGCCTTTTTGCAAGTTAATTGACAAATTGTTTCCTCCTTCCTAGAATAAAATCTGGGAATTCTAGATGATTTGTTTCTTCCTCTTCTATTTTAGTGCAATTATCTTGAAAATGCAAATTTTTGTCATTTTTTTCTTGTATTAGCCTACATTTACACCAAAATTTCTACAAAGAGCAGCAAGACCTCCATAAAAACCACTGCCTATGGCATTGAACTTCCACTCTGCCCCATGGCGATAAAGTTCTCCTACCACAACAGCAGTTTCAATACTAAAGTCTTCTGAAAGATCATAGCGGATAAGTTCTTCTTCATTTTCTTGTTTAAATACACGAATAAAAGCATTGGATACCTGTCCAAAATTTTGTGCTCGATTTTCTGCATCATGAATCGTTACTGTAAAAGCAATTTTTTGGATATCTGATGGAACATTGCTAAGATCTATAGAAACCTGTTCATCATCTCCATCGCCTTCTCCTGTAAGATTGTCCCCCTGGTGGACAATGGCTCCTGATGCATCCTTTAAATTATTGTAAAAGATAAAGTCTGCATCACTTCTTACTTTCCCCGAATCTCCAAGCAGAAAGGCCGCAGCATCTAAATCAAAATTAAATCCGCCATCATATTTATTGATATCCCATCCAAGTCCCACAACTACCTTTGATAGACCGGGATTTCCCTTCGTAAGATCTACTTTTTCCCCTTTTTTTAAACTAATTGCCATAATAATCTCTTCCTTCCCTAGTAATTTTTACTCTCTAATTGTTTTTGTAATTCCAATAGTCTTTGTTTTGAGGATTCTCTATTTTGTCTATTTTCCTCTTGAATTTGTCTTGTATCGTCAATTCCCTTCATGATAGTTTCAAAGGTTTGTTCAAGGGTTTCTATCTTAATGCTAGAGCCTGATGTCAACTGGGCAATTTCTGCAGATTGTCCAGCAATATTTTGAGCATTTTTCAATAACATTTCATTGGTTTTTTCATCTAATGCCCGCATAGCATCCGCTTGTATTTTTTGTCTTTTAATGGCAATGGCTTGAATTAATCCAGATTTAAAAACAGGAATCGTGATAACAAAGGCACTGCCAATTTTTCTAAGAAGATTATAATTTCCTTTTTGGATTAATTTAATCTGTGGAGCAGTTTGCAAAGCAACCATTTTTGCCATTTCCAAATCATGTACCCGTTGTTCCACCATTTCTAGGGCTTGATGTCCATTTTGAAGATTGATGGCATCCATTTGTTCTCCAGATGCTGCCTGTTTCTCAAGTTCTGGGATAATGTAATTTTTCATCTTATGAATAACAATTTCCCCAGCCTTTATATATTTTTCTAGGTTTTCATAGTACATGATATTTTGTTCGAACATCTCTTCTAACATTAAATTGGTTTGATTAATTTCACTTTCATACTTTTTAATCTCTACATAAATCTTAGATATTTCCTTATCCATGGTTTGATATTTTTCTAGCAAACGGCTAATATCATTTTTAACTTTATTAAAGATTTTACTGATAAAGCCTTGCTTTCCTTCTGAAAAATCCTTGGGATCAAATTTTCCCATAATTGCATTCAGTTGCTGAAGCATTTTTCCACTATCCTCTACAGAAGAGTTACTGATGGAAGATAAAATGCGGTCACTAAACTTTGAAATTTCTACAGCTGTTTCCTGCCCAAAGGACATAATTGCTTGAGCATTGCGAACATCCAGCTCATTAGCTATTTTTTGAACCTCTGGTGATTTCTTTAGTTTTAATGCCACTTCACCTGCTTTTTTATCTAAATCTACTTCTTGTACTTCTAATAATTCATTCATCAACTTTTCCCCCTAGCCATCCCAGTTTTAAAAAAATCTTGATAAGATTTTCTTAAAACCATTGTTTTTTTTGTTTTCTGCTTGTCCATGAAAGTCTAAGTCAAAAGTAAAATTTTCTAGTTTATGAATATCATAATAATAACAGTTTATACCATTTTCAATATTATTATAACCCGTAGGAGTTACAATTACGATATCAAAGCCCGAAAAATGCAAAAATCCTATTACAATTAGGTCCTCCTGTGTAAAAGTACCTTCATCCCCATCAAAGATTACCAGCTTAGGCAATTGGTGAGGATAATCAAACTTTTGCAGCAAATCCAAATATTTCTTCTCCAAAGTAAGGATTGTATACAAACACTTTGCCTTTAATTGAGGCGTCATAGGAAACACAAAAAAGTCTTCTTGGCTTACTAACTCATCGATTTTATCTAAGATCAAATCCTGTACTGCACTACGCAAATAGCCAAAGCGATATTCTGGTAGACACTTTATTCTCTCCCTATTGAGCTTACCTTCTTTATCAAAAATCCCTGAGCTGAGGGCATAGCCTCGTGACGGATATATGGGGATTTTATCGATGAGGATACCCATATCTCCATTGTCCTTTAGTTTGTTAAGATTTACTAAATACTCGTTGATGTCTGTAGCCGTCCCACTAATTTTAGCAAAAATATTAGGAATATAAACGCTGCCGGTTTCTACCTTGAAGCCTTGCCGAAAACGAGCCTGTTCTTTCCATAATATAAAAAGCTCTTCGTAGGTGGTTTGTAGTGGAGTAGAAAATAATTTATAATCTTCAAACTGCCAAGGACGATAAAGGCCCCCCTCCTCTGTGTGCAATATTCTATCAATTTCTACAGAAGCCCTACGGGCAACAGTTTCTTGTCGATGCCCCTTTGGTAACTGTGGAAAAGGAATCAGATCCATTTTTTCATCATACTCCAAAAGTTTTGAGTAGATGTTGCTTTCCTGCACCTCATCAAACTTGCTTGCATCTTGAGGATTGAAATAGAGAATATCACAGCCTATTAGAGAAAGAAAAATAAGAAAATAGACTTCGTCCCTTTGAATATCCCCATAAAACAATACTTTCGGATTTACTTTTCCATACTCATATGCCTGTATAAGGGATAAAGCATATTTTTCTATCCAGTAAAGGATTTTGATGTAGAAGTTTTTAATAATATTCATATTTCTCTGATTTTTCATAAATATATCCAGCAGAATTGCTAGCTTATCTTTAATCAACTGCTGTTTTGTTTCGCCAATATCAGAAAGTATCCCTTTTTTCAAAGTACCTTCTACAACTTTTTTTCCATTTTGCAGACCTAATTTTTCACTACATATCCAATGAGGCACTATTTTTTGGACCATTTTAGGATCTATCGACTTGTCAAAGTGATCATCTACCTTTAAATATAGCTTGTGCTGCTGCAATAATTTCTCGTTAAGCAATAAAAGCTTTTCTTTATAACTCTGCCTGTCTTCTACACCGATAATACGATAAAAATAGATAGGTGTTACCATCAACCTATGGTTTGCTGCAAAACCTCTTCTCTCTTTGGGCAGAGTAAAAATATCTTCAAAAATGTCTTTGGCCTCTGCACTAATTGTATTTAGTGCAAGATGAGCAAATTCTGCTTGACTCATACTGGGGGCACAAAACGCCCTTTCACCACCTTTTCGGTCTAACAAATATAACAGGGAATCCTCCTCTGTCTTAATATCTTGCTCCATTGAAAGTACCTACTATACATTTGATATATACATTTATTAGCGTATTATATTATTTTACTTATATACTCATTATACCCATAGTGTTTGTATTTTTCAATATTTTTTGGACTTCTCCCTTTGATTAACATATTGAGGGAGCTACCTTTTCTTCATCGTTTCTAGTGATAGTCTATACTTCATTTAAAATACAAAATCCCAAAACTCCTATTATACAATGAGGAATCTTGGGATTTTATAAATTAAATAAATGCCAATATTATACAAAGATTACTTTACTTTAATAGTAATTATACTAATTTAATTGCTTTTTTATGCTTTTACTTTACCGTTTATTTTATTCCATAGATCTGCATTTTTAATACCTAATTTCTTAGGATCAAACACAGGGTCTATACCTTTAGCTTTTTGTTCTTCGTAATCTTTAAGAGTTGCTATCCCTGGTTTTGTAAGAAGAATAATCGCGATAATATTTAACCACGCCATTACCCCTACCCCTACATCACCTAAGGCCCAAACAGTACCTGCTGAATTAATAGCACCAATAAATGTCATCACCAACAACGTTACACGGGTAATATTGAAGATCAATTTATGATTTTTGAAGTTCCTTGTTACATAAGCAACATTTACCTCAGCATAGTAGTAATACGCCATTAGGGTTGTAAAGGCAAAGAAGAATAGTGCAATCGCTACGAATGCCCCACCAAACCTTGGCATTAAGGTTCCCACTGCTGCCTGAGTAAAAGCTGGACCTGGGTTTACTCCTGGAAGGTTTTCCGCTAGGAAACCACCTGCACCATCAGCTACATTATAAGAACCAGTAATTAAGATCATAAAGGCAGTTGCTGAACATACAAATAATGTGTCAACATAAACTGAGAATGCTTGTACTAAACCTTGTTTTGCAGGATGGCTTACTTCTGCTGCTGCAGCAGCCATAGGACCTGTTCCTTGACCAGCTTCATTTGAATAAATTCCTCTTCGAACTCCCCACATAATCGCTTGACCTATAATAGCACCAAAGGCAGCTTTTGTACTAAATGCTGATGAGAAGATAAGAGCAAGGATGCTAGGAATTTGTGCAATGTTCATTACGATAATAATTAATGCAACAATAATATATGCAATCGCCATAAAGGGTACAATCAGCTCCGCTGCTTTACCGATACGTTTTACCCCTCCGAAAATGATAAGACCTAATAAAGCTGATACGATTAAACCTGTGATCACAGGACTAACACCAAATGCATTGTCCATAGAGTTTGCAATACTGTTGGCTTGAATTCCTGGTAAGAAGAAGCCCATGGATATCACTGCAGCTACTGCAAAGATCATGGCATACCATTTTTGTCCTAATCCTTTTTCAATAAAATAAGAAGGACCTCCACGATATTCCCCATTCATTTCTTCCTTCCAAACCTGAGCTAATGCTGCCTCAACATAAGCAGAACCTGCACCTAGGAAGGCAATTGCCCACATCCAAAATACCGCACCAGGACCCCCAAAACCTATAGCAGAGGCAACCCCAGCAATATTACCAGTACCAACACGTCCTCCTAAAGCCATAGCGAAACTCTGGAAAGAAGATACCCCCGAATCCGAACTTTCTCCACTAAATAATTGCCCTACCATGTCCTTGAAAAGACGTACTTGCGGAAACTTCATAAGCACTGAAAAATATACCCCCGCACCTAGACAAAGCCATACTAACCATTGGGACCAGATAATGTCATTTAACGCATTTAAAATTGCTTCCATGTTTTAATTCTCCTCCCTAGTTGTAATATAATGTTTATATGATAGCTCAATTATGTATTGCAAGTTCCATGCCAAATATATTAATGCTAAAATTTTAGGAATTGATAAAAAATTATCACAAATAGCGGGAATTTTATTTCCTATGACGAGAAATTTTTTTCTCATTTATTATTTCTGTATCTTATGTTTGTATATGCTACACATTAGTGTTAACCTAAACCATAACATAATTTGTCATCCTGAGAGGAGCAAAGCGGAGTCGAAGGATCTTAGAATTGACAAAATGACTGTTCCACAGAATTTTGGAAATAGCTGTATTAAGTTAATGCTTGTGATATGCTGCATATAAAAAAACAGCCTGGTGCCATAAGTTACATATGCCACCAGGCTGTTTTTTATAGAATATATTAATGTTTCATAGCCTTAACTTAAGCCATAATTTGTCATCCTGAGTGGAGCAAAGCGGAATCGAAGGATCTTAGTGTTGGTAAAATCCTTGGCTACTCCAAGATCCTTCGCTACGCTCAGGATGACAGTGTAAGAGGATTTTAGTAATAATCGTATTAAGTTAACGCCTATGATTAATGTTTATAAATGCTATATTCATTAATTTTATTAAACAACTGTCTTCTGCTAATTCCTAGTTGTTCCGCTGTACTGGTCATATTAAAATCATTGAGGGATAACATCTTTTCTATGTGTTTCTTCTCGGCAGCTGCTCTAACATCTTTAAGAAGCAGAGGACTTGATGGATTAATATATATTTCCTCTGATATATCTTTTATACTAATCATGCCATCTCTTGAAAGAACTACCAGACGTTCTATGATATTTTTTAATTCTCTAATATTTCCAGGATAATTGTAATTCATCAAAGCACTTAAGGCCTCAACCTCTATATTGAAGATATCCTTTTTAAGCTCCACAGCATACTTAAAAATAAAGTAATCTATCAATCTTCTAAGATCCTCTTTTCTCTCTCTTAAGGAAGGAATGTTGATAACAATAGTACTAATTCTATAATAAAAGTCTTCTCGAAACTTTTTCTCTTCAATACGCTGCTTAATATCTCTATTGGTAGCACAAATTAACCTAAAATCTATATCCATTAATACATTAGAACCAATTCTTGCAATCTTTTTATTGTCTAATACTCTTAAAAGGTTTAATTGTACATCTAATGTTGTATCACCAATTTCGTCTAAAAACAGCGTTCCCCCGTGGGCTTCTTCGATTCTTCCAATTCTTTTCTCATAAGCTCCAGTAAAGGCACCCTTTTCATGTCCATATAGTTCTGATTGCAGTAAGTATTCAGAAAAAGCATGACAATTTACTGCCACAAAAGCATTATCTTTTCTTGAACTAAGATGGTGGATATAGTTTGCAAAAACTTCTTTACCAACCCCAGATTCTCCAAGAAGCAAAATAGAAGAATTGCTATCTGCTGCTCTGGAAGCTAAATCTAAGGCTTTATTAAATGCTCTATTTCTTGATTCAAGAAAATAGTTTGGCGTTGGCAAATCATTGACACTCCCACAGCTAAAGCAGTGGGATTCTTGAGTGATTAAACCGAAGTACATTTCTGCTATCGGAGTATGACCTCAAGCTTAGGGTATGCCATTACCCCTCCTAGAGCAGTACATATAGTACCCTAGGCTAGTAGACTTTTACCATCTACTACAGGTGCATTAATTATATTTATAGCACCTACTCTATCCCTATGTGTTTTAAAACCACAGGAGCATTTATATTTTCTATCTCTTGCTTTATTTAGTTTCTTACATTCAGGGCATATTTGAGAAGTGTATTTAGGATCAACATATTCAACCTTTATCCCCTTCAATAGTGCCTTATACTCTATGAATTGAGCTAGACGATAGAATGACCATGTATGTAGATTTTTTTCGTTTTTACGGCTTGTTCTTGCCGTGTTTCTGATATTCGTTAATTTTTCAAGCCGAATATCAGAAACATTATTATTTACTGCAAAATTAATTATTTCTCTACTTACTTTGTGGTCTTGGTCTGTCATCCAACGTTGTTCTTTATCATCAAGCTTTTTAATGACTTTAAGCTTCTTGGCTTTTCCAAGTTTTTTACGTTTCGCTTTATATTTACGTTTGACGTATTTATTTTGCCTACCGTTTCCAAAAAAAAACGTTTTTCCTGAATCGGTTACAGCTACAGCAGGAACTTTTAGGCCTAAGTCAACACCCATTACAACATCACCTTTAACTATATGAGATACTTTTTCAACACTTATTTGAGCGATATATTTATTGCTTTTCTTAGTTATACGCAATGCTCCCAAATGACCTTCTAGTTGTTTTAGCTGATAGTCTGTCATGATAGTTCTAGTTTGAATACGCTGCGATTTCCCATCTATAATAACGGGAAAACTAAGAATACCGTCTTTAAGTGAATAATTTTGATTATTCCATATACAGACAGGTTTTTTAAGGGTAGCTACATTGATTACTTTTTGTTTATCAGTAGGCAGTTTGGAATTAGCCTTGATAGCTTTCTTGTACTTAGTACAGATACTTTTGGCATCTCTAATAGATTGATTTTTCACTGCACTTGGCATATTTGCAAAAACATCTTTAGATGATAGCTTTACTCTTTCTTCTGATTGGAGCGTAGATGAAACAAGGCTATTAACAGTATGGATATATTCTTTTGATATAGATTCTATTAGTTGTACTTGTTCTTTTGTCAAAATAATATTAAATTTTACTGTTATCTGCATTGTTTCACCCCCTTGTTTTTTGTTCTTCAACATATCGTTTTATAGTTTCACTTGATACATTTCCTGCGGTAGATACAAAATAGCTTCTTGTCCAAAGACTTGGCAAATGTCGCAGATGTTTAAATTCCTGCCTTAATAATCGAGAAGTCACTCCTTTCACTTTTGCCATTATGTCTGCTGGACTTAAATGAGGAAGTGCATTGACAAAAAGATGGCAGTGGTCTTTATCACATTCTATTGCCAAAATTTCTATTTCAATGTCTTTACAAATCTCATTGAGAAGCTGTTTAAATTTTATTTCAACTTCTCCAACTAGAACTTTACGTCTGTACCTTGGACAGAAAACAAAATGATAGTTTATTAAAGATACTGTTGTTTGTGTTCTTCTATAATCTTGTCCCATATATTTATAGTATCAGTTTTAAACTGAAACTGCAACAAGAAGATTAAAAGAAACGCCTTTCATCCCACGATTGAAACCGTGGGCTTTCAGGCGAATTTACTGTAACTTTATTTAATATCCTCAAATTATTGTTCATCTACTTTTCCTCCAAAGCTTAGGTATTTTGATGCATATTATTTTATCACTACCTCGCTTAATTTTAAAGCCACTTACTACCTTTAATAATATTCTAAATATTAAATTTCCTATATTTAGTCTTATCTATGCATTTATCTCAAACTTTCTATTAAGGTACAAGATCTCTGACTCTAAGCATTAACATAGATATAATTTATTTTAAAAAAAATTCAAAATATATTGACATTAAATACTGTATACATTATTATATAAGTTTAATCAATAGCATAGGTGGTGTACATATGAAAAATAAAAATATAAAAATCGTTGTAACCGGTGATATTTGTATCAATTCTCTTCAATGGATCACCGATCCTCAAAATAATGAAGGCTTTAATTGGCAGACCCATTTAAATGTGCACAATATTTTAAAGCCTGGAGAATCTTTGCTTCTTTCAGAACTTGTGGGGTTATCTACTGATGCTTGTATTCTTGCACCTAAAATTCAGGATATGGAATTAAATGTTTCAGGAGAGTTTCTGCGTTCTACAGCAGAGCTTAGTCTTTTTCCAAAGTATGGTGATGGAAGACATAAAGAAAAGGTATATCGTGTGAAGCATTTTCTTGGCTTTACAGGTCCCTCGTCTGGTGTCCCAAAATTTCTTCCTATCGTCAATGATGATGAAAATGCTGCTATGGTTATCATAGATGATGAAAATAATGGCTTTAATCTAAATGCTGAGTTTTGGCCTTCAGCCATACAATCTCCTGAAAAATCACCGATTATTTTGTATAAAACCAATAATACTAGCGGTTCTAGTAAACTTTGGAGACATTTAGAAACAAATCATATTGAAAATACAATCGTAGTAATCAACAGCGATGATTTACGTTCAAAGGGGGTTAATATCAGCAAAAGCCTTTCATGGGAAAAAACCGCTCAAAACTTTTTGTGGCAAATTAATAATAGTCCCAACCTTGCCTTTCTTGCAAACTGTCACCATCTTATTGTGCCCTTTGGCCTTGAAGGTGCTATCTATTATAGAAATGACGGGGTAAAAGAATCTCGTTTATACTTCCTGCCGGATGAGTTTGAAGGAGGCTTTGTTAAAGAAAATCAGGGCAAGATGTATGGACTTACTTCTTGCTTTGTTGCTGGATTAGCACAAAGCATTGTTGCTGACAATGTGAATAAGGCATCTCTATCTGTATCTATTAATGATGGTATACGTCAAGGTATTGTTGCCGCTCACAAGTATTTTATTAAAGGCTTTGGTGAAAATCTTGAAGAGTCCCCCTTCCCTCATGCTTCAATTTTTATAGAAAACGAAAATCATTTTATTTACAAAGAACATGTACAGGATGTGAAAATACCCTGTTCCTCCAGCATCAATTGTTCCTCCTGTTGGTATATCCTTAAGGATAAAAGTTCTGCTAATTTAGCAGAAATTGCTTATGATATTGTTAAAAATGGGGAGGGAAGAGTAGCTAAGTTTATTCCTATAGCACAGTTTGGAAACTTAAAAACTGTAGATAGAATGGAAATTGAAAGCTATCGATCCATCAAGAATCTTATGTGGGAGTATATCTCCAGTAAAAATACTGTTCGTCCCCTTTCTATTGCTATATTTGGAACACCTGGTTCGGGAAAATCCTTTGGCGTAACTGAAATAGCAGCTAGCATTGCACCAAAGTTAATAAAGAAACTGGACTTTAACTTGTCTCAATTTCGTTCTCCATCAGACTTAATAAATGCTTTTCATCGTGTAAGAGATTATTCACTGCAAGGTCGGATTCCTCTAGTGTTTTTTGATGAGTTTGATTCTAGTTTTGAAGGAAAACTGGGATGGTTAAAATATTTTTTAGCACCTATGCAGGATGGGGTTTTCAGAGAAGGAGAAGCCACTCATCCTATTGGGAAGGCCATCCTTGTGTTTGCTGGTGGGACAGCCAGTACCTTTAAGGAGTTTTGGGGGAAAAATATTCCTGATGAGAACCAGCAAAAACAATTTTTATTGGAATTCAAAAATGCTAAAGGACCTGATTTTGTAAGCCGCCTTAGAGGATATGTAAATATACTAGGTGTTAATCAAACAAATGACGCACCAGATCAATTATTCATTATTAGAAGAGCGATGCTGTTACGATCATTTTTACAGCGTAAAGTTCCTCATCTTATCAATGATAAAGGAGAAGCTCAGATTGATAACGGTGTGTTACGAGCATTACTTAAGGTTCCCAGATATAAACATGAATCAAGATCTATGGAGGCGATCTTGGAGATGAGTATGTTAACAGAAGCCAAGAAATGGGAGCAGTCTCATTTACCCTCCAGAGAACAGTTAAAACTTCATGTAGATGAAGAACAATTTATACGACACATGATGCACGATTCGTTTTATAGTGAAAGAATAGAAAATCTTGCAATAGCAGCCCATGAAAAATATATTTCCCTTTATGCTGACAATCAAGAAATTGATCCTTGTTTTGTTCAACCATGGCAATATTTAAGTGAGTATCTCAAAGACTGTAGCCGTGATCAAGCAAAACATATTCCTGACGCTTTATTGAAAATAAATTACGATGTTGTTTCTGTCAAAGAAAAACCTCCTGTAAAAGAATTTACAGATAGTGAATTGAAAATTTTAGCCGCCTACGAACATACCCGCTGGAGTTTACACAGAAAGGAAGCAGGTTGGAAATATGGTGCAGTGAAGGATCATAAGAAAAAAACAGAACCAGCCCTTGTATCATGGGATGTACTGCCTGAAGAAAAGAAAATGAAACTATATCAAATCGTTAAAATTTGGCCAGAAATCCTTGCAAATGCTAATTTTGCTATAGAACAACTGACCTTTTCCCGGAATTGTGAGGCCTTAGGTTAATTTTTGAACGCTCTCACCACTTATAGAAGTGGGAGATTCCTGCTTCATAGTTTTGTGCCTTCTGAGATAGCAAGATCTTACTATAAAATCACGATGACTTCAAGCCTAAGTGAGCTTACCTTTAGCAAGATGATGCATCAGGGAATCAGGTGGATCAGCACTTCACCTGATTCCCTATATTTGCTTTGGTTAGAAGCATTTATGTATAAGCGGAATCTAGACACTTCAGATCTTTTCCTATGAGTGAAGTACTCCCCCTATATAGGTTACAGTATTTACACCATTATTATATTTCAGTCCATGTTGCTTCATCAGAGACATGACATCTATCCCATGGGCCTCACAGGAAATGATAGCATCCTCTGGCCTTTTGCACTCTTCCCCATCTATATAAGCACACTTCTCACAGAGTCTACATCCTCCCGCCCCTAACATCATAAAGTTAGTACTATTGCCAATCTCCTTCTTAAGCTTTAACAATCTATCACTAAAGTCTTTTGCACCAGCCATCATACCCTTCAAGTCAAAACTACTTTTTAATTCATAGACATCATAGACAAGAATAAATTTGGTATATTTTTTAACCCGTTTCTCTCCTTCCTCCAAAGAACCTACTGCCGGAGGACAGGTCCAGTTTTTATTGTAGTACCCACATTGGTTTTTTTCACATAGTTTTCTCAACTCTTCTTTGATTTGTATTGATTCTACTGGTATTTCCTTATTCTTAGGAAAAAAGCCATCTACCTTTGACTGTATCCCTTCCATCGCCATCACTCCCTAAAGTATATTTAATATTGTCAAAATATCATAATTCTATATTAACACTTTTAGGGAGCATATGAAAATGTTATAGTCCTTTATCCTCTTATCCTCTTGTGGGTATCTATATCAAAAAAGTGAACCTTTTCCATATCAAACTTCAGTTGAACTTTTTCGTTTTCTCCAGCAGAAAAGCTATTTTTCACGTCAATTGCTGCTATGATAGGGATAGCATTAATGCTGCAGTGAAGATGGAGCTGAGAACCTAAAAATTCCTTCACCTCAATTAATGCCTCTACACTTTCATAAAATTTACTCTCACTGGAATTTACCATAAGGTGAATATCTTCCGGTCTAATGCCCAAGATAATTTTTTTATCATTATAGGTCTTTAGTTTTTCTAGATGGACTGGACTAATAGCTAGTTGCTGTTTTCCAAGTATCAAGTGATTCTTTTCTAATTTTCCTTCTATAAAGTTCATAGGAGGAGAACCAATAAATCCTCCGACAAACATATTTGCTGGATAATCATATACTTCACTTGGTTTACCGATCTGCTGTACAACCCCCTCCTTCATAATGACAATTCTATCTGCCATTGTCATAGCCTCCACCTGATCATGGGTAACATAGACAAATGTTGTTTCTAATTTTTTGTGAAGTTTACTGATTTCAGTACGCATTTGTACCCTTAATTTAGCATCCAAATTAGAAAGAGGTTCATCCATCAAAAACACCCTTGGTTCCCTAACTATAGCACGCCCCAGTGCCACCCGTTGTCTCTGTCCCCCTGATAATTCTTTAGGTTTTCTATGAAGATAGTTTTCTATATCTAAAATAACAGCAGCTTGTTTAACCCTTCTCTTTATCTCTTCTTTGTTATATTTTTTAAGCTTCAGACCAAAGGCCATATTATCATATACATTCATGTGAGGATATAGGGCATAATTTTGAAATACCATAGCGATATCCCTCTCCTTAGGAGGCTGGTCATTTACTTTTTGATCCCCTATATATAAACTTCCTTCAGAGATACTTTCTAAGCCAGCAATCATTCTCAAAGTTGTGGACTTACCACAACCAGAGGGGCCTACCAAAACGATGAATTCTTTTTCAGAGATCTGTAGATTAAAATTATCAACAGCAATTACATCATTGCTGTAACGCTTATAAATATTTTCTAGTTTAATAGCAGACAATGTGACTTCCTCCTATCTATTCTCTAAAAATTCATTACATGCAACTCTTCTAAATATTATACTGACCTTTATTATTTAATTCCTGACTGCATAAAGCTACTAATAAACTGTCTCTGGAAAACAAAGAAGGCTAAAAGTAGTGGAAAAATTACCAAGAAGGTAGCGGCGGTTACCTCCGCCCATTGTGCACCGGTTTCAAAAGATTGAGCAAAGATAGCTAAACCTACAGTTAATGGCCTGTTTTCTACAGAATTGGTTACGATAAGAGGCCATAAAAAATTATTCCAGTGATGGCTGACGGAGACTAATCCAAAAGCAATATAAGTCGGTTTTGCTAAGGGCACGTAAATGTGCCAAATCCTTTGTAATAGGTTGCATCCATCTAGTTTTGCTGCTTCTTCTAATTCATAAGGTATACTTTTAAAGGTTTGTCTCAGTAGAAAAATACCGAAGGCTGTTGCAAAGTAAGGAAGCATAATCCCTAGCTTCGTATCCAACAAAGAAAGTCCTGCTAACACTCGATAGTTTGGAAAAATTAATATATCTGTAGGAATCATTAGCTGAATCAAAACCAACATAAATACAATATCTTTACCTATAAATTCTAGTCTAGCAAAGGCATAGGCCGCTAAGGTAGCCGTCACTATCTGTATCCCTAAAATTCCAAATACGATGATAAAGGTATTCACATAATACTGAAGGAAAGGAGCCGCCCCCCACGCACCGATAAAGTTGTCTAATGTAAAAGCTATGTGAAAGTCCAAAGTAGTAGCTAAGTGCTTTGGTTGAAAGGCAGTGACAACCATCCACAACAGTGGTATCACCCATACCAAAGCTAAAAAATATATAGCAAAATTCATCATTCTACGCAATGTCCTCACCCTAACTGTAATATATTTTTTTATCTAGCCCAAAGAATTGAATAGAAGCAATGATCACCATAATTACTAGCATAATTACTGTTAGCGCTGATGCCACCCCTTGGTCCCAAAACTTAAAGGCTGTTTCGTAGATATAATAAAGCAAAAGATTGCTGGCATTATTGGGTCCTCCTTGTGTCATAATCACAAGATGATCTACAAGCTTAAAGGAATTGGTTAAGGCAATGATAAAAATAAATAAAGTTGTTGGCATCAATAGGGGAAAGGTAATTTTTGTAAATACTGTTATAGAAGACGCCCCATCTATCTCAGCTGCTTCATATAGTTCTCTGGAGATATTTTGCAATCCTGCTAGATAAAAAATCATAAAAAAACCCGATTCCTTCCATATCACCATGATGATCATAGCCCACATAACGATATTGGGATTTCCTAACCAATTGACTCTTCCCACACCTACCCAAGAAAGAATATGGTTCAATAATCCATACTCAGGTGTATAAATAAAGAGCCATATATTTGCAATAGCAATCATAGGAATAACAGTAGGATAGAAGAAAAAGGTTCTTAGCCAGCTGCGACCGACCATCGCTTTATTCAGTGCTAAAGCCATCAACATACCCATTCCCATGCTAATGGGAATAGTACCAGCAGCAAACCATATGTTATTTTTCAGTACCTTCCAAAACACTTCATCCTCCAACATCCCCCTAAAATTTCCTAATCCCATATAAATCCCCTGAGGTGTTCCTAAGTCCAATCGAAAGAAGCTTAAATGCAGGGTTTTAGTAATAGGGTAAAAGGTAAAGAGGGTGATGAAGATAAGAGATGGAAAAAGTAGTACCCAAGCATAAAAGTTCCTTTGAAAGCCATCGTTTTGCCATATTTTTCTCATCTCAATCACCTTTCCAACTATTATTTAAAGGGAGCCAAAATTCCCTCTGCTTCTTTTTGTGCTCTTTCTAATGCGGCAGCAGCTGTTAAATCTCCTACAATAGCGGCTTGGAGATGGTCGTTAATTGCTTTATATACACGTCCATTATTATGGGTAGATAATTCAGCAGAAGCATATTCTAGCTGGTCTCTGGCTACTGCAGCCTGAGGAAAGTTAGCTACGTAATCCTTCATAATAGCTGTCTCATAGGAAGAGGCTCTTGCTGCTACATATCCTGTATCAATACTCCATTGTGCTGCTCTTTCTGGTTCTGTTACCCATTTTATAAACTTCCACGCCGCCTCTTGTTTTTCTTGAGGTACATCTTTAAAGATGTAGAAGTTTCCACCTCCAGTAGGACTACCATATTGTTTACCTGCTGGCATATAGGCTACACCAAATTCAAAACCTGCATTATTTTTAACATTGGTTAGATTTCCTGTTGTATGATACATCATAGCACTTTTTTCTTCAATAAAGTTGGAGGGTACAGTAGCCCACTCTATAATATCTTTAGGCATTACACCATGTTTATGGGCTAAATCTATCCATAACTGAAGTGCTTCTATATTTTCTGGTGTATCAAAGAAAACCTCTTTGCCATCATCACTCATTAAGTTTTTGCCATTTTGTAAAGCGAAGCCTTGAAATAACCAATAAGGAAAACCAGAGCTAGGAATTTCAAGCCCCCATCTTGCTGCTTCACCATTGTTTCCCTTTACTGTCAACTTCTTAGCATAAGCTATTAATTCCTCCCAATTTTTAGGTGGTGCTTCAGGGTCTAGACCTGCTTCTCTAAAGGCTTCTTTATTATAGTAAAGAACAATGGTACTTCTCTGAAAGGGGATACTCCAGGTTTTTCCTCCAGTTTGAGAGTTTTCTAAAAAAGCAGGATAAAAGTCCTCAATATATTCCCTGCCACCATCCTGAGCAATTAATTCATCTAAAGAAATGATTGCATCCATATCCAATAAAGTATATAGTTCTGTTGCTGATAATACCGCTAGTTCTGGAGCATTGTTACCTTGAATGGCTGTTTGAGCCTTCACCATTGTCTCTGCGTAGCTTCCTGTGTAGACAGGACTCACCTTAATATCAGGATTTTCTGTCATAAAGTCTTCTGCCATTTTTTCAATAACACTTGTAAGAGCCCCGCCTACAGCAATTGGATAATAAAAGGTAATCTCTACAGGATCTCCTTCCTTGGTGTTGGTTGGATTCCCGCCTTCACTTGATGCACAACCTACTAACAGCGCCATCGCTACCAATAGCAAAACTGCTTTTTTCCATGTCTTTTTCATTTTTATTCCCCTTTCTTTTTTAGGACTTTCTTTTCAACAAACCATGTTTCAAATGCACTTAAAGAAACCGCCACTGCACCAGAAATAAATGCTTCTTTTATTTCATCCCTGCTTTTTATTAATCCTCCAGCAACAATCGGTAAATCAGTGGACTTCTTTAATTCTTTTATAATTCTGGGCATAAGTCCAGGCATTGCCTCTATTGCATCTGGTTTACTGCTCTTTACATTTTTAATCCCTGATAATAAAGCATTGCTATCAATAATGAATAAACGCTGTATTGTTAATAAACTGTGTTTTTTAGCATGCTGTATCACTTGTCCACGGGTACTAATGATTCCTTCAGGTTTTAGTACTTCTGCTACATACTGTAATCCCTTACTGTCTGTTGCTAAACCCTGTATAAAATCAACGTGTAAAAAGACCTTTTTATCTACTAATTGTATTTCTTTAATGCTATTCTTTAGTGTTAAGATATCTCCTTGCATCAAAAAAATTGTTTTAATACTAGAGATATTTAATGCTGTTTTAAGAATCTCGTCATTATGAACAGATGCAATCACTTCTTCCTGCTGAAACATCCTGGTTCCTCCTTTACTACCTACTGTTATTAGCATAAGGTATATATTTAATGGTTGGAAACGAATAGGTTGCATCAATTTGTATTGATGGACTTAAAAACTCATTAATACCAGACTTTAAAAACAAAGTATCCATACCCATTTCCCTACCCATTCTCATATCGGTGAAGGGAGAATCTCCAATAAATAAACACTGGCTTAAGGGATATCTTAATTTATCCTCTATGGCTTTTTGCATCCAATAGGTTGGTTTTCCTATCACAGTAGCCTCCTCTCCTGTGCACTTTTCATAAATCCCCCCTAGAGAACCGCTGTCAATGATTCTACCTGTCTTAATAGGACAAAAAAGATCGGGATTCATCACAAGTAATTTCGCCCCTCTATCCAAACTCTGTAATCCTGCTACTAACTCCAAGTAAGTTAGTTTTGTGTACATTCCCAAGAGTACATGGGTATAATTTCGTGTTTTATTAAAATCTTTGCTATGTGTGATGTCCCACCCCAGATCAATCAGCTTTGTCACCACTTTAGGATGGATAATTCCCAATACAGTTATAGGTTTTTTTTCTTGTTTAAAATAGATATTTGCAGCATCAATAGGCGTGATAATCTCTTTTTCTTCTACATAAACCCCCAAACGATTTAGCTTTTTAGTTAGCATAGCTTGTGTGTATAAGGGAGTGTTTGTAGCAAACAGTATTTGCTTCTTGCCTTCTCTTAAATGCTTTAAATAATCAATAGCACCTTCTAAAACTTTGTTTTGTTTAACCAATGTACCATCAATATCAAAAATATAAGTACTGTAGTCCTTCATTTTGCCTCCTCCAATAAAAAAGTAACCATATTCAAAAGAGTATACTAAGTAAAATGAATTATTTCTAGTTCATTTGAATGTACAACTCTTCCTACAGGTTACTCCATTTTCTCCAACCTTTAAGAAATAGTTCAATGTTGAATATTCTTTTAATTGTTGTTGCATCTTAAGTTTACTATGGAGATGTTAATTGCATATTAGTAAAAGGTTAACAGCATGTAAATTTTCAAATGCTATGGGAACTAGCTTTTCTCTGTAAACATAGAAAAACCTACTGTTTCTACAGTAGGCATCAACTTTAGCTATACTTTTTAACCCTTCACAATCACACATATCTCAGATAAGTTTTCAACATTTCATAGATAATTTTAATACTTCCTTTAAACAAAAGGGAAAATTCCACTGCAAACAGGTAACCACATTCACTACATAAACCTTCAATCTCTACACATCTGCCACATGTATATCTTTTATTATCCTCTGATACAATACATTGAAAGCAAGGTCTGTCCCATTGATTCTTTAAATATGCCTCCAGAGAGCTATATAAATTAAAAATTGGCAGCTGCTTTTTTATCATAGCTTTTATCTTAGCCACAACCTCCTTCTTTTCTTCCCTATCCAGACTAAGGTCTTCTGTTCCTTCATAGGGGGTATGGAAATTGAAGGAGATACTATTGATTTTAGGATGCTCCTTTGCTAACGCCGCCACTTCCTCCACCTCTCTGTAATTCAGCTTATTTATTGCCATATAAATACATATATTACAGTCTTCAGTATCCTCTAACCTTTTCATGATAAGATCGTAAGTATCTCCTCTGATAAGGTCATGGGTTTTCTTTGTTCCGTCAAGACTTAAGAAGATGATATCTGCTTCAGGAATATGAAGGTCCTCTGTGCCATTGGTAACGATATTGACGATATAGAAACCAATTTTCTTTGCTTCTTTAACTAAATCTCTAATATCTCTTTCCCCATCCTTCCAAAGCAAAGTTTCCCCACCGCAAAAAAATAGAATCCTGATCCCTTCTCTATAGAAGGCCTCCATTTCTTTTTTAATATTGACATAAGCGTACATCTTTTTATTTATATTATTTACGGAACAATGTTTACAGCTTAAATTACAATAATCTGTTAATATAATCGTCCCTAGAATAGGCTTTTTCTGTTTAAAAAGAATAGTTTTTACACCAAAGTAACTCAAGGATAAAAAATCTCTTATCTTCATTTTGCCCCCCTGTTATATACTTATTTCTTCTATCCACGGCTCCTCCATAGATTTTTTCCATAGGTAGTTTAAATAGTGAATAGAATACTGCTTTTCCACAAAATGATAGGCATACCGCCCCCATTCTGTTAAAATCACTTTATCGCCTTCTTCCTCTGCCATTTTAAGATACTTCAATAAATCAAACAACAGTTTAAATCCCTTTTTCATATCTTTATGAAATAATTCTCTAAACCTCTCTCCATCTATCATGCCGTCGTAGCATCTCCAGAAAATCCAAAAAATCATTTTTTCCTTTTCTGTCATAAGGTTTACAATATTAATAGGCAGTGCTTCTTCCTTTAAAGCTCCTATATAGGCTTTTACGTCAAAAGTATTTAAATAAAAATAATCTCCAAAGTGAGAGCTGGCTCCTGCCCCAAAGCCCACAAAACTTTCCCTTGTTACAGAGGTATATCTATTATCAGAAGACTTCCCATAGGTCCATACGGAACTTCTGTGATATCCCCATCTTTTAGAAACCTCATCAATCATCTGGAGAATTTTTCTCTCCTCCAACTCTCCAAATCTACTTAGCTTTTTTTCCTTTAGGACTTTGCTCATTGTTGTCATGGGGAAAAGAATCAAAGGATATACAGAAAGCTGGTCTATACCGTAGGCATAGGTCTTTTCTAGGTCGTATTGAATATCCTCAATTTTTTGTCCAGGCAGATTTGTCATGATATCAATATCAACACATTGAAAATCAAAATCCTTTATGAGAGATAAAGCCTGATCTATTTCATGAGAGGTATAGCCTCTTCCTAGAAATTGCAGCATTTCATCATTAAAGGTCTGTACACCTACACTAATTAAATTGACTTCCATCTCCTTCAATGTTTTTAATAGCTTTCTGTTCACTTCTGTAGGATGAACTTCTATACCTATATCTCCTTGGAAATGGTAATGAACTTTTATCCATGCAAGGATTTCCTTCAGCTCTTCTGCAAGAAGCGTCGGCGTACCCCCTCCTATATAGATGGAAGTAACTTTCTTGTTTTTAAACTTTTCTTTATATAAAACTAGTTCCTTCATAAGTGCTTCCTTGTATGCTAAAGCTATGTTTTCTTCATAAAGAACCTTATTATACGGGCAATAGTGACACATGCTTTTGCAAAAGGGGATATGTATATAAATCCCTATCTCCTTCCCCATAGCATTAAAGTCTATTTCCCCCTCCTGATATCCTCTAAATGAAAACTTTTCTTTTTTTCCTAATAATGTTCTCCGTAAAAAACTAGTAACCATCATCTTCCCCCTGTTGTGTAATGTCACAAATTTATAATTCCTCTAATCTTTTCTTTATGTATTCAATTTCAAAAGAAGAACATATCCTTCTATCCTGCCTATCCAGTATTCTATAGTGCTTGCTTATGATATTTTGTTGTACCCTATATTTATCAGTTTTCTCAACATCTCTCCACCATACTTTCCCTCCCAAGGTAGTCTCATAGCTATGTTCATGGTTTGAGAAGGCTAGAGATAGAATAATATCTTGAGGGTCCCCTCCGAAGGTCATTTGAAGGACCTCACTATGCTTAAATATAGAACATACAGCTACTGCCCCCGTCCATCCCAAAGTAGATCGTTCTTTTTCTATCTGCACTAGGGTTTTTTTCGACATACCTATCACCTCAGCCATTTTATCCTGAGTAAAGTTTTTTTCATTTCTAATCAACTTTAACTTTGCATCTACCTTTTTAATGAACTCATCTCTATTCACTTCTTCACCTCCACATTGCATATAGTGTAATTTTACACTATATGTGTAAAAATGTAAATATGTTAATAGAAAATGTCTATTCCTTTTCATCATCTTTATACTAAAAAACCCTTAGTCCAGTATCCTAGACTAAGGGAATGATCATTAAAAAAGACTATGCTAAAGCTTTTCCAAAATCTTCGATAAGATCTTCTATTTCTTCCAAGCCAAGTGAAACTCTGATTAAAGTGTCTGTAATTCCAAGCCTTTCTCTTTCGTGTCTTGGAATTGCTGCATGGGACATCTGTACTGGATAAGATACAATGGTCTCAACCCCTCCCAAGCTAACCGCCACCGCTACTATACTGACTTTTTTCATAAAATTTTTAGCAGTTTGAAGATCTGTTGTTTTGAAGGATAGCACGGCACCTGCCCCATCAGCCTGTGAGAAGTGAAGTTTCTTGCCTGGATGATTTTCTAGTCCAGGGTAAAATACTTCCTCTACCCCTTTTTGTTCTTCAAGCCATTGTGCAAGCTTCAAGGCATTTTGCTGTTGATAATCCATTCTTACCTTCAGTGTTTTTATACCTCTTAGTAATAGCCAAGAATCCTGAGGCCCTAAAATCGCACCAAAGCCATTCTGCACAAAATAGACCTTCTCAGCTATATCTTTATTTTTTACAACCACTAATCCTCCCACTACATCACTATGTCCCCCTAGGAATTTAGTAGCACTGTGAATGACGATATCTATCCCTAGTTCAACTGGCCTTTGGAGATAAGGTGACATAAAAGTATTATCTATCATTGTCAACAAGTCGTACTCTTTTGCAATTTTCACAGCACTTCTTATATCTGTGATTTTTAACAAAGGATTAGAGGGGCTTTCTAAAAAAATAGCCTTCGTATTTCCTTTAATATTTTTTCTTATATTCTCTAAATCACCAGCATTAACAAAAGTTACCTCCACAGCAAAACGACTAAAAAACTTGCTGGTAATCCGATGGGTTCCCCCATAAACATCTTCACATACGATAATATGATCTCCTGATGCAAAAATAGAAAGTACAGATGAAGTAGCTGCCATTCCAGAAGAAAAGGCAAAACCTCTATATCCTCCTTCTAGCTTTGCAATGGTTTCTTCTAAAGCTTTACGGGTAGGATTTTCTGATCTAGAATAATTGAATTCCCCTGGATTGTCTATATCGGACTGATGAAAAGTTGATACTTGATAAATTGGAATACTCAAAGCCCCTGTATGTTTATCAATTTCATTTCCATTATGGATAAGTTTTGTTCCTATTTTCATATTCTATTCCTCCCCTTCTATGGCTTCTTCAAGATCACTGATTAAGTCATTGACATCTTCTATCCCTACTGATAATCTTAATAATCTTTCATCAATACCAAGTCTTTTACGAATTTCTTCAGGAATTGAAGCATGGGTCTGGGTGATGGGATAAGTGATGAGGCTTTCTACACCCCCAAGACTTTCTGCAAAGGAAATTACCTTTACATTTTTCAAAATTTTCTCCGCCAATGCAGTATTTTTTACTACAAAAGAAATCATTGCCCCAAAGCCTGTAGCTTGCTTTCTTGATAGGGTATATCCTTCATGATCTTCAAGACCAACATAGTAAACCTTCTCTACTTCTTCTTTTTTCTTCAGCCAGTTGGCAATCTCTATAGCATTTTCCTGTTGCTTTTTCATTCTAATACCAAGGGTTTTTATACCCCTCAACATTAACCAGCAGTCAAAGGGAGCTAAAACTGCACCAACTGTTTTATGTAAAAGTTCGATTTTTTCCCTCATTTCCTCCTCTTTTACCACCACAAATCCTGCTAGGGTATCATTATGGCCTCCAAGATATTTTGTTCCGCTATGAACAACAATGTCCGCCCCTAAGGCTAAAGGACGTTGAAAATATGGTGTTAAAAAGGTATTGTCCACCATAAGTATGATACTATTGTCCTTTGTAAACTTATTTAAGGCCTCAATATCCGTCACCTTCATCATGGGATTAGAAGGTGTTTCAATAAAAATTCCCCTGGTATTTGCCTTTATACTTTTACGAATGTTATCTATGCTTCTGGTATCAATGTAGGAAAATTCCATGCCATTCTTTTTGCATATCTCTTCAAATAATCTATAGGTTCCCCCGTATAGATCATCGGAAACGATGATATGATCCCCCGTTGAAAAGAGATGAAATAGCGTAGCTATAGCAGCCATGCCGGTAGAAAAAGCAAAACCTGCTGTCCCCCCTTCAAGAGCAGCAATGGTGTTTTCAAGCTCCTCCCTAGTAGGATTTTGAACTCTTGAATAATCATATCCTGTAGATTCATTAACCGCTGGATGTTTAAAGGTAGCACTTTGATAAATAGGGAAACTAATTGCTCCTGTATGGACATCCCCTCCCCTGCTGCCATGTACCAATTTTGTTTCCATGTGCAAACACTCTTTTTTCATAAAAATCATGTCCTTTCTATGTTTTAATAGTAATATTTTAACCTAAATTACCGAGAAGTCTCCCACTTTGGTGAGTAGTGAAATATTAAGACCTCCCTGTCAATAACAGGAAGGTCTTAGTATTAAGGCTTCCTCTTATCTCTCAGCTTTGCTGCAGGATTTAGCACCACTGCACATACTGTGCCGGTTGCCGGGTTTCATCGGGCCAGTCCCTCCACCACTCTAAATAAGAGTTTATTATTTATATATGTTTTGCATAAGCGTTATCTTAACGCATTATTTCCAGAATTCCTCCATCAACTGTCGTTTCTTTAATTCTAAGATCCTTCCACGCCACATTTTAATTCTATAGTAAACCTGTGTATTTAATTGGTTTTAGTTATAATAATATATTATAGATTACATGTCAATACTTTTGGAAAATAAAAAACATTAACCCTGCCTCAGTTTTTCTTGAATAGTATGGAAATTTTTGTTAATATATAGTAGATTATATTTTAACCCAGCTAAATAGTGACATTATTAGCGTTGACTTAAGCCATAATTTGTCATCCTGAGTGGAGCAAAGCGGAGTGGAAGGATGATAGTAGTATAAAAGTAACTGATAATTTATTCGGGGGGCTTATCTGCATGAAAACAATATTTGATGTTAAAAAGACTGACTATTCTATCAAAGATCCTACTTTAAAATCTATTTTTGATCATCCCGAGGTTGGTGTTTATATTTCTACATCATCTGGTAAGTTTCTTAAACTAAACAGAAAGTTCTGCGACATCCTTGGGTATGCAGAAAAAGAACTTGTGAACATGACCTTAACAGATCTTTATCTCCCTGAAACTATAGATCAAGCATCGCAAAATCATCATACATTGTTTACTCAAGAAAAAAAACATCATTTTCTTGAAAAAAAGGTAGTAAGGAAAGATCGCTCTATTCTATGGTTAAGCTTTGTTGTATCACCTATTCTTGATTTTGGTACTGAAATTTATCAATATATAGGTATTGTTCAGGATATCTCTAGAATGAAAAGTGCTGAAGAGGAATTATACGATGCTAAAAGAGTTTTGGAGAGCATCTTCGATACAACAAGTGCCATGATTGCCTATCTTGATAAGGATTTTAATTTTATTCGTGTAAATAAACAATATGCTGCTGCTGGCAATCATCCTCCTGAATTTTACATAGGAAAAAATCATTTTGCCCTGTATCCCTATACTGATAATGAAATGATCTTTCGGCGGGTAGTTGAAACAGGCCAACCTATTTCTTTTCATGCAAAACCCTTTGAGTATCAAGAGTTTCCTAAGCTAGGGGTTACCTATTGGGACTGGGATTTGATTCCTGTAAAAAACTCTCATGGCAGTGTTACTGGTGTTATTCTTAGCCTAGTCGATGTAACTAAGCGAAAAAAAGCAGAAGACAAACTTCGTAAGACAAATGATCTACTGGAAAAGAATGTGATGGAGCGTACTGCAGAACTGCAAGCCGAGGTGGCTGAACGTAAAAAAACCGAAGAGGCATTACGCCAAAGTGAACAACGCTACCGACAGGTCTTTGAAAATACTTCTGATGGTATTTTTCTTACTGATGTTGTTTCCCATGAGGTTTTTAGGTTTGTAGCTTTTAACCCTTCTTTAGAAAAGTTAGCAGGGCTATGGAGTTCAGAGGTTTGTGGTAAATATATCCATGAAGTTTTCCCTCAAGATTGTGCAGAATTTTTTACTGCTAATTATAAAAAATGTATAGCATTAGGAACTGTCTTCAGCTTTGAAGAACAACTTCCTACACCGGCAGGTAGCATATATCTTTATACAACACTTATGCCTATTAAGGATGATCAAGGAAAAATTTATAGAATATTAGGTGTGTGTCGTGATATTACTGAATACAAGAAAATGTCCGAAAACCTTAAGCAAGCCAAAGAAGAAGCTGAACTCGCCAATGATGCAAAAAGTGAGTATATTGCCAACATGTCCCATGAGCTAAGAACCCCTATTAATGTTATTTTGAGTGCAATACAATTATTTGATCTATATCTAAAATCCAATCCAGCGAATACAACAACTAAGCATTTTCATCATTTAAAATCAATGAAACAAAACTGCTTTAGATTGCTTCGGTTAGTAAACAACCTTATTGATATGACTAAAATTGATACAAACTTTTATGAGTTCAATTTAAAAAACCATAACATCGTAAACATTATCGAAGTAATAACCCTGTCTATAACGGATCATGTAAAAAATAGAAAAATTAGACTTAGTTACGATTCAAATATTGATACCAAGATTATTGCTTGTGATATTGATATCGTTGAAAGGATTATGCTTAATCTTCTCTCTAATGCAATTAAATTTACAGATTCAAATGGAACTATAGAAGTAAATTTGTTGGATGGAGAAGAATATATCTCCATTTCTGTTAAAGATAATGGGATTGGTATACCTAAAGATAAACAAAAGACAATATTTGAACGTTATAAACAGGCAGATCAATTGCTTACAAGAAAGCAAGAAGGTAGTGGCATAGGACTTTCACTGACAAAGTCCTTTGTAGAAATGCTGGGTGGTAAAATATCTGTGAAAAGTGAATATGGATTAGGAAGTGAATTTATTGTTGAATTGCCATGTAAAGTACTCCCTGAAAGTCCTAACAAAACAGAAGTTGAATGTCGTTTAAATGATTATAGTAGTATTGTAGAAAAGATAAACGTTGAACTTTCAGATATCTATTCCATTAAAGGAACTGAAGTTTAAAATATCTATATAAGTTATAAGTCATAGTAAATATGTTACATTCGCTACCCTCAGGGTGACAATTTTTACGCAGTCTGCGATCCCCATGACTCTGCTATCTTACACTAAGCTGTAAAAGTTTTATTGCAACTTATTTATTTGAAAAGTAAATTTTTCAAAAACAAACAAGGCGCATAAAAGGTTCAAACCATAAAATGCGACTTGTTTATTTTAAGTTGTAAATTTGAAAAATATTCCCTCAAATATTTTTATTCACTCACTTGATCTAAATAAGCTGCTTAAATAAGTCTTTTACTGTAGGGTAAATTTTTCTAAACTTTTCATATTTTTTATTATAAAGCTGGCTATTTTCCTTATCAGGATGAATGCTTTCTGTTACTTTAATAAACTTACAACAAGCATCTTCAACCCTATCAAATAATCCAAATCCTACGGAAGCCAATATTGCAGCACCATATGCAGGACCTTCATTGGTATTGAGCTTGTTTACTCTTACATTCAATACATCAGCTATGATCTCACACCAAAGTTTACTCTTTGCACCGCCACCACTAATACTGATATCAGTGATTTCAATGCCCATTTCTTTCATAATTTCAAAGGTATCCCTCAGGGAAAATGCAACTCCCTCTAGTACAGCTCGGGTCATGTGCTTTCTTTCATGGGTCATATTTATACCGATAAAGGTTCCTCTACAATTAGGATCATTATGAGGTGTTCTTTCTCCCATTAAGTAAGGAAGATAAAATAAACTATCATCGATTTGTGCTTCTTTTGCTTCATTTAATAAGCCATCAAAGTCCTCCGACTTATTGACTTCTTCAACCCACCACTTCAAAGATGCAGCTGCAGCAAGTGTCACACCCATAAGGTGATACTTGCCATTTGCATGGCAAAAAGAATGCAGACCATTATTTTCATCTACAAAAAATTCTTCATTTGATGTAAAAACAACCCCAGAAGTTCCAAGGGATAGTGAACAGGATCCAGCACCAACCACACCACCACCAACAGCAGCAACCGCTTGATCTCCCCCACCAATAACAATTTTTACATCTTTATTTAAGCCCAATTCTTCTGCCAGATCAGGTTTTATGTTTCCAATCACTTCATAGGATTCATATAGTCTTGGTAATTGTTCCTCAGAAATCCCCAAAAGCTCCAACATTTCTGCTGACCATTTTCTGTTTTTTACATCTAAATATAAGGTGCCTGATGCGTCTGACATGTCTGTGGCAAATACACCTGACATCTTGTAGGCGATATAATCCTTAGGAAGCATAATTTTTTTGGCGACAGCAAAATTTTCTGGTTCGTTTCCCTTTAACCATAGGACTTTTGGGGCAGTAAATCCTGTAAGAGCTACATTCCCTGTCCACTGAGATATTTTATTCCGACCAATTTCGTTATTAAGATACTCACATTCCTTCTCTGTTCTTTGGTCATTCCAAAGAATTGCAGGTCGTACCACTTGATCATTTTCATCTAAAGTAACCATGCCATGCATTTGACCGCTAAAACTAACTGCCTTCACTTCACTTTTATCTAAGCCATCTAAAAGCTCCTTAAATCCGCTTATAGACTGCCTCCACCAATCCTCTGGATTTTGTTGAGACCAAAGAGGTTTAGGAAAAGATAATGGATATTCTTTACTAATGGATCTAACAATATTTCCATTTTCATCGGTTGCAATGATTTTTACCGATGTTGTACCAATGTCTATACCTATAAAATACATTATTTTTCCCCTTCTTTCTGTTTATCACATTTACTTAATTTTAATCACAGCTTTTACAACATCACTTGCATTACCCACAACAAAATCAAAAGCTTCCTTCGTCTGATCAAAATTAAATTCATGACTCACAATACCTTTTACGTCAATAGCACCACTTGCGATAGCATTAATGGCAACAGGATATAGGTTTCTGTAACGGAAAACCGTCTTTAGCTCTCCTTCTTTGCCCATGAGCTTCATAAAGTTAAAGGCTGTTTCATCTTTAGGTGTCATACCTACTAAAACGATGGTTCCACCAGTTTTTAGTACATCTACTGTATACTTTACAGTAGCCTCAGCACCAGCAGTCTCAATCACAACATCCGCACCTTTGCCACCTGTTAACTCCTCTATTTTCTTTAAAACATCAACCTCTCTTGCATTGATGATATCTGTTGCACCGATTTTTTTTGCAACTTCAAGTCTATTTTCTAGTATATCTACAACAATAATTTTTGAAGCTCCTTTTGCTTTACAGGAAAGCACGCTGACAAGTCCGATACATCCTGTCCCAAAGATAACAACAGTATCTCCTAATTTTACACCACCTTGGTTAGATGCATGTAACCCAACTGCCAATGGTTCTACTAAAGCCCCTTCTACATTGGATACATTTTCTGGCAATTTAAAGCACATATCTTCAGGATGGGCAACATAGTTAGTAAATACACCATGATAAGGAGGTGTAGCAAAAAATTCTACTTCTGGACAAAGATTGTATTTACCGCCTTTACAAAATTCGCATTTTCCACAGGTCTTACCTGGTTCAAGTGCAACTCTATCACCAACTACAAGGCTTTTTACATCCTTACCTACTTCAATAACTTCTCCAGCACATTCGTGTCCTAGAATAAAATCACCTTCAACCACAAAGTCACCTATTCTTCCATGTTGATAATAATGAACATCAGATCCACATATGCCAACTGCATCTACCTTAATCAGAACCTCATGATCTTTTACTTCAGGCATTGGAACTTCTTTTGTAATCATATGATTTGTACCCTGCATAAAAACAGCTTTATTGTTCATTTTCTCAGCCTCCATAGTTTTTTTTAATCTTATATTAAAATTGGTACGCGTACTATTGCTAGCCGCGCACCAAAGGTTTTACTTCATACGTACTATCTTATTGCTCCTGCCCTTTTGTGCATTTCAATGTACTGTTCAACATTGTCACTATTAATTAAAGGACAGTCGATATCAATATCGATTTGTGTTTCAACACCAGTTAAAAGTTTATTAGCAGTGTCTAAAAGCGCTGCGGCTAAATCATAAGCACTTTGTAAGCTTGTAGAAGTCATGATACCTTCTTGGATTAATAAAACAGCTTCAGCAGTTCCATCAACACCATAAGATAAGATTCCATCAAATCTTGAATCATCCTTCACAACTTCTAATGCACCAGCAGCCATGTTATCATTCATAGCGATAATCGCATCGATTTTGCTGTTTGCTTGCACCCATGTTTCCATATAATTCATAGCCTCATCTTTGTTCCAGTTAGCAATTTCTTCTCCAACAATTGTCACGTCAGGACGTTTTTCAAAGAATTCTTTTTGCCAGCTTTCACGTCTTGCATCAGCATGGAAGTTTCCTGGAGGTCCCTTCAATACAACTACATTTGCACCTTGAGGGATTTGCTCAAGTGCAACAGTAGCATTTACTTTTGCTTGTTCATATGGATCAGCATCTACAGAAGATGCTCCTTGAATTCCATCAATTCTAGCGTTGGTAGTAATCGTGATGATACCTGCTGCAACAGCTTTTTCAGCATATGGTCTTTGTGCTTCACCATTGTTTGGCTGAATAATAATTGCATCATACTTGTTTGTGATTGCATTTTCAATTAATGCATTTTGTGTAGAGTCAGAAGCTTGACCGTCAAGAATATCAATAACGATGTTGTCATATTTATCAGCTTCTTCATTTACTGCGTTTGCAAGCCATGCTGCGAAGGAGTCTGCTTGTGCTCTTGCTATATAAGCAACTCTAAAAGGCTTATCGCCAGCTTCCCCTTCATCACCTGCTGGTGTTGTAGCAGGCTTTGAACATCCTGCTAAGATAGACAACATTAATGTCACCACTAATAAGATTGCTAACCATTTTTTCATTTTATTTCCCCCCTAGATTTTATTTTAATAGAGATTCTCTATTAAAAACTCATTAAATTTACTTTACTTTTGCTTCAATGCTTCCTAATTTCTTTTTCGTTCTCTTTGTTTTTGCCCATATATCATAGATTACAGCCAGCGCTATGATAGCACCACGGATAATTTGTTGTAAATAAGAGTTAACCCCTGTTAAAACCATGATATTGTCTAAAAATCCAACGATGAAAGAACCTGCCAATGTTCCTAGAGAAGTACCAATTCCTCCTGTAAAACTTGTTCCTCCAATAACTGCTGCTGTAAGTGCCTTAAATTCATAGCCAACCGCACCATTAGGCATCCCACCGTTTACACGGGACATAAAAATTACCCCTGCTATACCTACAAATATACCGTTGATGATAAAGGCCTTCATTTTTACTCTATCTACGTTTATACCAGAGGCGTTTGCGGCTTCTTGATTTCCTCCTACGGCATATATAGATCTGCCAAACACTGTATGCTTTAATATATACCAGGTCACCAATAGGGTAGCTATCATGAACAATATTGGTGTAGGAATACCAAAGTTTTTCCCCTGTCCGAAGGTCGAATAATTTCCAATCTGATAGATATTTTGTCCATTGGTATACATCAACGCTGCTCCTCTAGCCATCGTCATCATTGCAAGAGTTGCTATGAAGGGTGGTGCTTTAAACTTAGTAATCATCAAACCATTGATGATATTACATGCAACACTGGCTAAAATAGCTACAACAAAAGAAAGCAAAAGTGATTCTGTACTTACATAAGTTGATACCGAAAGCACACCTGCCAATGCTAGCACTGAAGCAGAGGATAAGTCCAGCATCCCAGCTATAATAAGAATTGTTTGCCCAAAGGCAAGTATGGTTACTACTGCAATTTGTATTGAAATATTAGATAAATTGTTTACTGAAACAAAGTTCTCATTAGCAAGCCAACACACAACAAATAGTACAGCCAGCACTAAAAATATACTATATTTACTTTTAATATCTGTCCATATTTTTTTTACATTATTGGTTTTCATATTATTCACCTCGATTTAACTTGTTGTTTCGGTAGCAAGTCGCATAATGTTTTCCTGTGAGAAATCATTCCTCTTCAATTCTCCCATGATGCTACCTTTTGCCATAGTATATATTCTGTCACACATTCCTATAAGCTCTGGAAGTTCTGAAGAAACCATGATGATTCCCTTTTTTTGCTTTGCTAACTCTGACATGAGTTTATAGATTTCGTACTTTGCACCAACGTCAATTCCCCGTGTTGGCTCATCCAAAATTAAAATATCAGGATTTGTAATCATCCACTTAGCCAAGATAACTTTTTGTTGATTCCCTCCACTTAGTGCTTCAATGGAAGTTTCCATGGTTGGTGTTTTTACCTTCATTTTTGTACAATACTCCTGAATTGTCTTCTCTTCTTCTTTTGCATGAAGTTTCCCACCATAAATAAATTTCTTTAGGGCTGCTAATGAAACGTTTTCCTTTACACTTCTGACAGGTATGATCCCAAACCTTCTTCGATCTTCTGAAAGCATTACCATCTTTTTATCTATACTACTTTTCACATTTTTAATCTTTATTTTTTCACCTTTAATAATGATTTCTCCAGATTGATAAGGATCTAATCCAAATAATGCCCTCATGACCTCGGTTCTTCCTGCCCCCATAAGGCCTGCAAACCCAATAATTTCGCCTTCATGAAGATGGAAGTTTATATCGTGAAATTTAACACCATCCGATAAGTCTTTCACCTCGAGAATCTTTTCGCCAATTTCTATTTCCTCTTTTGGAAAGTTATTTTCTAGTTTTCTTCCAACCATTTGTGCAATGACTGTTTCCATATCATAGTCGTCTTTTGATCTTGAATCTACAACACATCCGTCTCTAAATACAGTTATATCATCAGCGATTCTAAAAATTTCATCCATCTTATGGGATATATAAATAATACTTGCCCCTCGATCCCTTAATTCATTGATCTTTTCAAATAAGACTTCAACTTCTTTTTGCGTGATTGCCGATGTAGGCTCATCCATAATAATAATATCAGAGTTATAAGAAATGGCCTTAAGAATCTCCAGCATTTGTATATCCGAAACCGTTAAATCTTTAAGTTTTGTCTCAGGAGAGTAGTTTAGGTTTTCCTTTTTTAACAGTTCAATGGTACGTTTTCTTATTTCAGCCCAATCTACATTTCCGTATTTATTCGTAGGCCAGTTACCAACGAATAAGCTCTCCTCTATGGTCATTTCTGGTATATAATTTAGTTCTTGAAAAATCATTGCTATGCCAAGACTTCTGGCCTGGATAGGATTCTGTGCCTCTACAACCTTACCGTTGATTAATATTTCTCCTGCATCAGCTTTGTAAATTCCATTGATAATTTTCATCAGTGTTGATTTACCAGCACCATTTTCTCCACATAATACATGAACCGTGCCTTTTCTTACAGAAAAATTTATTTTATCTAATGCCTTTACTCCTGGAAACGATTTCTCAATATTAGAAACTTTTAATCTAACATCTTGACCCATTTTTTTCTCCTTTCATGTATTATAGCATTGAATACGTTTTCTTTACTTCCTTAATCTTATAATAAACGAAATCTGCTCATAACAAAATGGACTAGATTAGTTTTCATGTGTACAATATTAATGAAAAAAACAAAATTGTAATAAAAGCTTATTTTTTGTACTATATTATTATTTTTGTGTATTTTTTTACTGTAACTTTTCATCTAATCTGAAAATTTGCATAGTTTATACAAATAAATTGTCTATATTCATCTATATTACTTTAGACATAAAAAAATACAATCATGTTTTACCATAATTGTATTTTATAATTTTACCTATTGGTTTCACTATTGTTCAATACACTATCTTTATACTGCATAATGGTCATCCCTGTAATTTTTTTAAAGGTTTTAGAAAAATACTGTTGATCAGAAAAACCTAAATCATCGTAGATTTCTTTTATTTTACAATCAGAATCTACCACCAACTGTTTTGCTTTTTCTATCCTGAGCTTGTTTACATAAAGGGATATATTTTCTCCTGTCTCCTTTTTAAATAGATAACATACATAGTGCTTTGATAAGTTCAGATATTCCGCTAAAGATTGTAAAGATATTTTTTTCTGATAGTTTCTTTCTATATAATCGATGGCTTCTTTAATAATATCATTAGAATTATTATTCCTATAGGTTTTAACATTGTTTATTATTGTGATGATAATTTCCTTCATTAAGGCTACAACACTTTTGATTTTTGTAGCCGCCATAAGCCTATTATGATAATAGGTATAATCTTTTGCTTTATCTTCCTCCACAAAACAATGATAATAGCGTTCAAAGACATTGCTGATCATATTAGAGTAAAAGAGCTTTACTTCTACATCTTTTACAGTATTTTTTCTAAAAAAAGCTTCAGTCTGTTCTATTACTTCAAGAGCTTTCTGCTGGCTTTCTTCATTAATACTATTAATTAAAGATTGCTCATAACTTTTTTTCACGCTAAAAATATTGATATTTTGAAGAGTCTGCTCAGCAGCATTGATCATACAACTTTCATCAATATAAAAAAGCTGTTCCGCCTTCAACGCCACGTCCCTATAAACATCTGAAACTTCTTTTATATCATTAAAGCTTCGACTTATTACAGCACTTATAGGAATATCAAAATATTGTGCCACTGAACTGCGTATCAATTCAATAACCTCTTGCACCTCTACTTTCTTGATCTGTGTTTTTGATAGAAGAAATAAAAATCGATTATTGTTTTCTTGAGCAAGACAAAACATTTTTTTTTGTTCTATAATGCCAGATGCTAGATTAATGATAGCATTATTCATATGTTGCCAGTCTTGATCCTTGCAATCTGCTTTCCTCTCCCCATCATCTCTAAAAAGAGATATTAAAGCAAATGTAGATCCCTCTAGAAGAAAGCCTAAATCAGAAGATCTATCAAGTAACTGTGCATCTACCCTCATGCTGCCATCTAATAAATCTTCAAGCAATTTCACTTTAAGAGATGTAACATCTGTGCTAGTTTCCCTTTTTAGATAGTTATGATCTTCTTCTCCATTGCCTTCAGCATCTAAACTTTCTTTGATGCCGGTCATGGTTTTTATAAGTTCTTCATCCTCAGCTTCAAATTTTAATATATAGTCATCTGCTCCACTCTTTAGTGCTTCTCTTACATGTTCAAAATCGTTATGACAGCTCAAAATCAATATTTTTGCCTTTTGATTTTTCTCTCTTATTTTTCTTGTAAGCCAAAAGCCATCCTGCTTAGGCATAACGATATCCGTAAGAATCACATCAGGTTTATGAATTAGATAGGCTTCATAAGCCTGTTCTCCATTTGAAGCCTCTGCTACCACTGTAAAACCCAGATCTTCCCAATCTATTGTGGATTTAAGCCCTACTCTTACCAGCACTTCATCATCTACAATTAAGACCTTATACATTAAAATTCCTCCCATTCTGCACCACATGTCCTCATAAAATTACATTTCACCATTTTACGTCTTAGAAAACAGACTGCTGCAGATTAGTCTAATCTATTAAGGGCTTCTCCTTTGCATGGCAATTCAACGATAATATTTGTACCCTGATTTTCTTTTGTCAAAATCTTAATACCATAAGCCTCTCCAAAAGATAACTTTATTCTTTGATTGATGTTATTTAAGCCGACAGTACTAAACTTATTGGCATCCTTTTCTGACTTTAAAATGTTTTTTAATACCTCTGATTTAATTCCAGGACCATTGTCACTGACCTCAACAACTAACATCTCCTGACTAGTATAAGCCTTTATTTCTATATTTAGCGGCTCAGAGTCCTCTTCTTGTAGTCCATATATTATTGAATTTTCAACAATTGGTTGAAGTATAAGCTTTGGTATACAGCAGGAAAGACATTCCTCATCTATGCTATAATGAATCGTAAACCTCTCATTAAACCTTAATCTTTGAATTAAAATATAATTTTTTACATATTCGATCTCCTCTTCTAAAGAAATCATGTCTTTACCAAAGTTTATGCTGATCATTAGAAGCTTTATCAAAGCCGTCAAAGCATTGCTGGCACTTTTGGCACCTTGTAGCTTAGCCATCCAACGAATCGTATTCAGGGTATTATATAAAAAATGCGGGTTAATCTGTGCATGAAGTACTTCTAGTTCTAATTCCTTTTTATGGCGTTCCTCTTCAACTAATCTATTAATTAAACAACGCATTTTAGCGATCATATTATTAAAGCTTACCCCAAGCTGTCCAATTTCGTCCTTTCCTTCTGTATCTATCTGTACATCTAAGTCTCCATTTTCTGTTTTCTTCATCAACTTCATCATTTTAATAATAGGTTCTGTAGTCTTTATTGAGAAAAACAACATTAAGAAAGACGTAATAATTACATAAATTACACCTACTCTTATTAGTTTCCACTGAACCTCATCTATTTCTTTGTATAAGTACCAGTAAGGTACAATTTTAACAATTTTCCAATCATTTACATCACAGGTTGCATATATGGCAATTTTCTTTTCTCTATGATCTTTAAAAGAAATATGGCCGCTTTTCTTCTCCGCCATAAGAATTTCTTGTGCATATACTTCGTTTTCTATACTTTCTCCTATCTTGCTTTTGTCAGGATGACTTACGATTTCTCCATACTTATTAGCAATAAAAATCTGCTCAATATCTCCGCTTACAAGGTTTTTATAAGAATTTTCAAGGATAATCTCATCAATATCAACAGTAAGCAATCCAAGCTCTTCTAAGGTATTAAAATCAATTAACTTCCTTCCTAAAGAAAAGTAGTATTTATCAAACTCTCCAGCTAAAATTTTTATTTTTTCTTGTCTTGTATTAATCCAAATGATTTCCCCATCGGTTTCGGATAATTTGCCGATAGGCATATAATCCTCCATTTCAGCCACTTTGTTTACCCCTACAGAATAAACTCTTCTCCCTGCATAGACATAGATGCCATCAATATCTTCTCTTGATGTAAAGAAACTACGAAGCAAACTACGAAATGCCACTGCATCCATGTTGTTCTTATCATTTAATGCCCTGATCATATCTGTATTTGCTAATAGAGCATTTGAAAATTCTCGAATATCATTTAAAATAAAGTCAATATTATCTGCAGCCTCATATACAGATTGTACTGCTGATTCAGTATATTTCTTACTAATAATATCTTTTACAAGGCTTGAATATACGATAGAAAAAAGCATAATCGGAAATAGAATTAAAACAATGGTGATAGATATTAACTTAAACCTCAAACTATTGATAAATTTTATTCCGTCCATGTATCTGCTCCTTTAAGCTTGAGTTTACTCACTGAATTTGCTAATTCCCTAAGGCTCGTATTTCATCATACATTAATCTTGCGGTATCTTCAGCACTTAAATTATCACGAATCATTTCATGTAGGTTCTTAATAATGATTTGTTCTATATGATAGAAATTCCCTATCTTAGGACGATAATAAACATTTTCCTCCTCCCAGGCTTGAAGTACTGTAGGAAGTTGAAGCATTGTCCTGTATTTCTCACTATTTTCTTCTGCATACCCCTCAAGCACCTGTTCTATTGTTTCATCTGCATAAACAGATTTCCTTGGAGGGATTCCACCTCCTTCAGGATGCTGCAACACAAAAAGTTGTGTTTGAGGAGATGTCGCCCAAACTATAAATAACCAAGCAGCTTGCTTTTCTCTCTCATTAGCATGTTGATTGATACCGATGCCTGAACCACCAAATATATTGGCACTGCGTTTCAGTCCGTTGGGTAATATACTATAGCCCACTTTACCTGCAACTTTGGATGTAGCAGGGTTTTCGATTGCCGAAGCATTTTCATCCCAATTTGGCATCATGGCTATCTCACCATTTTTAAAGGCTTCGGCAGTATCATACCAGTCCCAGTATAAACTTTCAGGAGATGATGTATTGACTATTTTTTTATACATATTTAGGGCATCTATAAAATTAGGCTCCAATATCCTAATATGTCTAGGAGCCCTTAGTCCCAAACCACCAATATTTTTATCGCTAAAGTAATCTCCTCCATAGGCTGCCAACACATTTGAAAAGTCGCAAAAAATCGAGTTGTGTTTTTGAGCCATGTGACCACTGCCATACTTCACTTCGTCGACATTTTTTTCAATCCACGCTGCAATCTCAACGTATCTTTCCCAAGTAAAATCAGGTTGTCCAGGAGTCCAATCATATCCCTTCTCTTCCATAAATGCTTCTTTGTATTTTTCAAAAATATCTTTTCTATAATACATAATCATGGTTGTCGTATCGAAGGGTACTGTATACAGAGTTTCTTGATCAATAAAATAAGAATCAACCAAAATTTGTTTTTCAAAAAAATCTTCTATTCCACCTGGAATATGTGGTAAGTTTGGATCATTATTATACCGATTAAGATCCTCTAAATTTGTCTCAGCAAATCTGTTTAGTGTTTGATAAGGGTCTACATAAACCAGCTGATATTTTCCCGTTTTAGAAATAAAATCTATATTTATTTTTTGAATAAGGGTACTAAAGTCCATAGGGCGAATATTTATATTGATACCAGTTATTTCTGTAAAAAGCTGACTTTCTTTACTAAGCACATTGGCGTTGATATTGTTTTCCACTAAAAAATTCAAAGTCATTCCTTCAAACTGCCGCCAATCAAAGTCTATCGGTGCCTTGATATTTGGAAAAATAGAAGACATCTCATAAAAGGGAGCGACTACTAGCTGACCATTTTCCTCATCTGTTTCTTGAGAAGAAGAATATACAACTTTTTCTTCTATCTTGGAGGAAGGATTAAGAAGGTAAATTAAAAAAGCACTGATCAACGACATAAATAGCATAGTGACAATAATACTTTTTTTCATGCTCTCGCCTCCAAATATTTAATATAAAATCATAGTTTACAATATATAAGCATTAAAGAGTTCTCTTTACAGCAAGCAAAGCCGTAGAGAGTGTACGGAGGGTTCATCTGGCAGGTATGTCCTATTAGAGTTTTTTTATATCATTATATCATATTTTTGTTGGCGTCTATATCTAGTAAAAATTTCTTTTGCAAAGTATTTTCATGTTGAAAGATATAAACTTCAATAAATCTCAGTCACCAAATAGTATTCTTTATGTTATTGCTAAAACTATGATTATAACTTTATGGGAATAAATTTCCTAATTAACCGCAAAAATAAATGTGTTCTATAGATAAGCAGGTTCAAACTTTAATTTTGATATATACTGTCTACGGTTTCGCCCCAAAACCGTGGGCTGCAAATGTAGCCCTTAGTATATCAAAATTAAGTCCTGTTGTTGTTTATCTATATCTATAATTTACAAAAGTTTATATAAAGGAGTTTATACGATGACAGTTCTACAAACAAATAATATCACAAAAAAGTTTGGCAAATTTACTGCTTTAGATGGCGTAAATATTGAAGTGCATGAAGGAGAAGTATATGGTTTCATAGGTCCAAATGGAGCCGGCAAGTCTACCACAATTCGGATATTATTAGGTATCCTAAAGGCCAGCAGCGGTGAAGCAAAGATTTTTGGTAAGGATGCTTGGAGGGATGCCGTTGACATTCACAAAAAAATTGCATATGTCCCTGGTGATGTAAACCTATGGCCCAATCTCACTGGCGGCGAAGTTATTGATTTATTTATGAAACTACGTGGTTCCGATAATAAAACTTATCGTGAAGAGTTGATTGAAAAGTTTGATCTGGACCCATCAAAAAAGTGCAGAACCTATTCAAAAGGCAACAGGCAAAAAGTAGCACTGATTGCGGCTTTTTCATCCGATGCAGATCTTTATATTTTAGATGAACCAACATCAGGTCTTGACCCCTTGATGGAAAAAATTTTCCAAGAATCTGTAATGAATGCAAAAATGGCAGGAAAAAGTGTTTTACTCTCTAGCCATATTTTATCTGAAGTGGAAAAGTTATGCGATAAAATAGGTATCATTCGCCAAGGTAAAATGATTGAGACTGGGACATTAGCTGAATTACGTCACTTAACAAGAATAAATCTGCTTGTTGAGACAAAACAGCCAGTTACATCCTTAGGTGAAATCAAAGGGGTTCATGACATTCAAAAGAAGGAGCAAAGCCTTGTATTTCAAGTTGATACAGAAGAATTAGGCAATGTCATCAAGTATTTATCTGGGTTTGAAATTATAAAATTTGAAAGCACACCACCTACATTGGAAGATTTATTTATGCGTCATTATGAAGGAGGAGATAGATCATAATGTCTAAGGAATTGTATCAAAACACAGGAAGACTTATCCGCCTAATAGTACGTCGAGATCGTATTCGTATCTTCATTTGGCTAATCTCCATATCTCTTATCACAATACTCACCGCTTCCTCTTTTCTTGGGCTATATGCGACGGAGGCAGAAAGACAGATCATCGCTGAAACTATGGGGAACCCAGCTATGACTGCCATGTTAGGTCCTGGATTTGGATTAGCTAACTATACAGTCGGTGCAATGATGGCACATCAAATGTTACTTTTCACCGCTATAGCAGTGGGGATTATGAATATTCTAATGATTACACGGCATACTCGGGTGGATGAGGAGACGGGGCGTGTTGAAATGATCCGTTCCCTCCCCGTTGGGCGTTTGTCTAGCTTGACTGCTACTACCTATGTTGCTTTTGGAACAAATGTACTCTTGGCCTTTTTAGTAGGTATTGCACTATATATTCTTGGAATTGAAAGTATGAATTTGGAGGGCTCACTGCTATATGGAGTCGTATTAGGTGCCACCGGTATTTTTTTTACATCCATTACAGCATTGTTTGCACAGCTTTCAGAAAATTCTCGAGGTACCATTGGCTTTTCCTTCACGGTTCTAGGAATTGCATATCTTCTTCGAGCTATTGGTGATATCGGCAATGAAGTGCTTTCTTGGCTTTCACCCCTCGGTTGGGTTTTACGCTCTGAAGTATATGTAAATAATTACTGGTGGCCTATTTTTTTAACCATAGGTACAGCACTGATGATCTTGACACTTGCTTTTTATTTGAATTCAATCCGCGATTTAGAAGCTGGACTTATACCAGCAAAACCCGGTAGAAAAAATGCTTCTGCATTTTTGCAAAGCCCTCTTGGCCTTGCATTAAGACTCCAGCGTACAGGAATCATTGCTTGGGCAATCGGCATGTTCCTTTTAGGCATTTCTTATGGATCTGTATTAGGTGATTTAGAAGCTTTTTTTGAAGGTAATGAAATGATGAGGGAGTTGCTTACACCGATGGAAGGGTTTTCTTTAACAGAACAATACTTAACGATGTTGATGACAGTCATCTCCATTATGTGTACTATTCCAGCTCTTATCATGACTTTAAGACTTAAAGGAGAAGAGAAAAAGAATCGTATGGAGCACTTATTATCAAGAGCAGTATCCCGCACACGTATTATGGGAAGTTATTTGTTTATTTCTGTTACAGTCGGATTCTTCCTTCTGTTGCTGGCCATCATAGGTCTATGGTCTGCCTCGACAGGCGTAATGGATCATCCTATTTCTTTTGGTACTATCTTTTCTGCTGCAATGGTTTATTTACCTGCCATGTGGGTAATGATTGGGGTGGCGATATTCTTTATTGGTTTTCTTCCATCTGCAACCAGCTTAACCTGGCTATATTTAGGTTATTCATTTTTTGTAGTGTATTTGGGAGGACTACTTCAATTTCCTAATTGGTTAAGTAAATTATCCCCCTTTGGTAATATTCCCCAAGTGCCTGTTGAAGATTTAAATTTTACCAATTTTTTCATCATTACGGCTATAGCAGTGGTCTTGATGGTGACTGGGTTTATTGGATATAACAATCGAGATATAGAAGGATAATAAGAGCCCTCTAATTTTACAAAACTAGAGGGCTCTTTATAAAACTCCTAAACATTCACAAGCTCATTGATAAATTCCTGCAAATCATAATCTTCATGAAGGTGCAAGATTGACTTGGAGGCTTTGTCTTGCATCTCCGCATGAAGAATATGCTGAAAATCTAAATTGCTTTTTTCATTTTTTAGCCCAGGTATCTTTCCTTCAAGCCCTTTAGCCTGTATCAAAAACCCATTAACAATTTCTTTTGTAATCTCTTGATATTTCTTCTTTAATATAATTTTTTCATTGAAGATATAAAAAAGCTTATAACCGACTTCTATCTTTTCCCCCATTAAAATTTTTTGGAATTTAAGTCTTCTGTCCTTTTTAATAGTGGCATCATGCAAATACTTTATGTGCAATAATAAGTCTTTATAAATTGCAGCAGTTTCGAATTGAAATTCTGAAGCAGCTACTCTCATCTTATTTTCAATCTCTGATAAAAACTTTACCATACACGCTTGGTCTAACAAGATCTCTATTAAACAACATTTATTCTCCTCAAATGTATCCTTCTCTATGGCTTCAGGTAGTATTTTATAGGTAAATTTATAAGTATCTCTGCCTTTTGATAGAGGATATATATTTTGAAAAAGTTTTTCTAAATTTAAAAGAATCTTTTTATTTCTATATGGTCCGAAACAATTTGTATCTTCTCTTTCATTAAGGATTTTTACAGGTTTGAGTTTATTATAGTTTTCTACTTTCAGATATCTATAGTTTTGGTCATTTTTGAACTGCGCATTGTATATGGGCTTTAGCTTCTTTATGAGGGCACACTCCAGCATCTGTGCTTCTAGATGTGTGTCTGTAACAATATAATCTATATCATGGATATGAAACACCATTCTTTCAATCTTATTGGATTTTTCTTGCGTACTGAAATAGGACCTTACTCTTGATTTTAATGTTTTGCTTTTACCAATATACATAATGTTTCCATAGATATCTTTCATTTGATATATACCTGGTTTGGCTGGTATGCTATTAATTTTTTCAACCAAATTTTCAGGAATTCCTGACAACTTCATCCCCTCCTGTACTCATTCCTATCCATTTTCATTGTTGTCCCTAGCTTCTCGATAGACTTCCAAGACAGCTTTATTCACAATAGCTCCAAAGTAAGCGGTGAGAGTAATAGCAAAGACCATACCAACTAATCCCCCTGCTGCTGCTGGATAAATTACAATACTTAATAAAGAAAAAATGAATCCAAAGTAAAAAGCCATCTTTATACTTAGTCCTATATGATCCCAGAAGAAAGCTACTCCAGTACGAAAGTTTTCTAAGAGGGTGCCTTCATCAACAACAATAACATATTTTACATAGAAAAAAATCACATTAATGATAGTTAAATAAATAAAACCTCTGCTTACTAACATAAGAAAAATTGGATACATTAACAGTGTTTGAAGCAGGAAAAATTTTAACCATAGTCGATTGCCCAGTACAAAAAAATCTTTTACCCTCACATCTTTAGCGCTGATACCGCTAAGGATACCTAAATAGCCACCTTGTATAAAACTTATTAACAACAGTAGTGTACCTGCTAATAAAACATTAAACAGGGTCAATTCATTGATAATCCCTCTAAATCCACTGTGGTTGTATTGAAGTATTAGTGAGGGAAAGTCTTCCAGTATAAACTGTACACTGGGAGGGGCAGATATAATACCAATTTTAAAAGTAAATATCTGCCTTATAGGAATGTATTCCATACGATAAATCTGCTGATAAGTTAGTAATGTAACAACATCTAAAATAATAGGTATCAAAATAATCCATAGATTTTTATTGATATAGTTGAATCCGCCCTGAAACTTTCCATCTAATTTCATGCTATACTCCTTCCATACTATAAGTCTTTATATTATAATTTAATTATAACATATTTTAGATTGGAGGCATCCTATGAAAAAACATACCATGCTAGTTATTACAATTATAATGATTTTACTGACCTCAATAAGCTATATGTATGATCAATATTCTACTGAAATACCCACAATAATACTCCCTAATATTGATATAAATTCTTCAAAATTTGGAGAAATCAAAGAAATCCTTTGGGTAGACAGCTTTGTAAGTAGAGATCCAGCACTTCTTATTTTAGCAACGCAGGAAAAAGAAGGTGTTGATTATTCTTCTCTATTTTACTTAAATATTGATAATGAAGAATCCATGTTATTATCCGAGTCTCCATCCCATAAAAATTTAGATGCTGTCATTCTATTTGACAATACTTTTTCCAGCAGTAGTATTATTACTGCTTACAAAGACGGTATTGTAAGAACAACCCTTCAGCGTAACAACTTTGAGGATGAGGACTTGATGGTTAGTAATGACATGATCCCTATAGAAGGTTTTGAAACTGCCGATAGCATGGATTATAAAGGTCAGCTTTTCTTTTCAAAGTCCGATGATCAGCTTATTCATGCAAAACAATTTAATAGAGGATCTTTTTTTAATATGTTTCAGGCTAACTCCTCACCTAGTTATACAACCTTTTACAGAAATCCCTATTCTATTGTTAATGCCAACTTTATTGACAGCGTATTGACCTATACTTCTATCAATAAAAATAGTATAGATTTATATGCTATGGGCTTTGACGGTGCACCAGTAACGAGATTTAATTTACCTTTTATCAAAAATATTATTACCGCTAAAGCCATCGAAGATAACTATGGCTTTATTGGAATGAATGCTTCAAATGAAGAACAATTATTAAATATTTTTATGGTTAGAAAGTCTATCAAACATACTAGAGATGTACAGACACTAGATAAGATTCCATTTCACACCGATAGGTTTGGAGCAATTCCTTCTATAGATTCAACTACCTTTAATGAAAACTACACTTTAGCATACACTTATTATGACGAAAACCATCATGGAAAATTGAAGGTTAGTCGTTACAATGAAGATCCTAGAGTAATCCTAGAGGATGAAAATATATTTGGTCCTGTTAGGATAGCTAGCAAAACCCTTGATGATGAAAGAATGGAATTAATCCTATATTTTACTTATGATGATGAAATCAAAGTAAAAATTTGTGATGTGGCGGGAAATTTAGTTAAAGACATTACCGATATGATTATGTAGATGTATCTGCTGAGCTGTAATATCTTAATAAAAAACTGGGACAAAGAATTTTCCTCTGTCTCAGTTTTTTAGTTTGCTTTATTTTTTAGTTTGCTTTAGTTGTACACACTCTTGTTTTTCATACAGTGGCGAAAATTATTGAAAAAATTTCACAAAGTAGTTACTTGCCAAGTATATTAATCATCCTATTATAAACCTCTGTATAGGTTATTCTTTCGATGATGAATTCATATTCCTCTCCTGTTGCAGGAAAGTGCAAGGTCCTAGTATGCAGTGTTTCACCATTTTCTTGCTTCACCAACTGGTCTGTGGTTGTTTCTTGAAGTGATATTTTGTTGCCATCTACTAGAAGATATACTCTTGTAAGAATCGTATCTTCTTTGGTGGTAAGGGTAACAAAGGTAGCATCATTTGATTGGTAAATTTTATTGATTTGTACATTTTGCCCTAGGATACTGATGCTTTTGTTCTTAAGATCTTTAGGCAGGTGGACCTCCTCGGTCACGTTACGATCTACTGACAAGCTTTCTAGATGAAGTTCAAGGGATTGCAAGTCTTCTGGCAGTGCATCAAACTCTTGGTGAAATGTTATTCCCTTAAAATCTGTACGCATACCACTGCCTTGTGAAGGTACTTCTTTACCATTAGCCACTAGCTTTATTGTTACTTCGTTAGGTCTGAGTCGATTTCCGCTTATTTGATCTCTTGCCAGCTGAAAAATATTTTGTATTGATCCATTTATCACGGTACGGGTGGGGGAAGCAACCATAGACGCTAAGCGTACGCTAGTTTTTCCTGATTTAAAGGTTTCATGAATACCCTTTTTCAAGGTAGATCCCATCGCCTTACCTCTATCAAGCTTAAATTTTATTTCTCCCTCCTCTGCTATATCCCTATGGGTTAAATGAATTTTCAGGCTTAAATTTCTTTCATAGAAGCGAGGAGGTTCAAAGCTCGTAATCCATCTTATTTCTTTTTTGTCCTCGTCAAGTTCTCCCCGTCCACTTTCCTTCATATATTTTTTACGCCAGCCCTCCATATACATATGTGGGGAAATTTGAAGAAGATCTGTTTCGCCGCTAGGATCCTTTAAAGAATAAAAAGCCAAAAGCTGATTTTCATCAAGCATAATGCCATCTAGCGTCATAGTAATTCCATTCTGGAAAGTATAACTTTTTCCAATAACTTGACCTTCTCCTAGCTGGTTAAGTTGTCTCAATGTATTATTCATGATCTGATCATAGCCAACAAGCCGCTTTCCATAAAAAGCCAATGTGTCAAAGTTATAGCCTATTAGTAAAGTAATAAGACAAATTACAGCTATTTTTCCCATCCAATTGTTTTTTCTTTTTGTCACAAAGTTCTTATCCTTCAATGCATTATTTAGTCTTTCTTCTAGTTCTTCTGGTACTTCTATTTGATCCAGCTCTGCTTTCTTTTCATATAATAGTCTTTCAACTTTTTTCACTTTTCCTCACCTCCAAAACTTTCCTTCAGTTTATTGAGTCCTATTGAAATTCGAGATTTCACTGTACCTAATGGCACTTTTAATAGATGTGCTATAGTTTTGTAATCTAAATCTAAAAAGTAACGGAGCCTGATTGCCTCTTGATGCTTTTCATTTAATTGAGATAAATATTCTTCTAATAAAAGTCGATCCTCTTTTTGCTGAAGATTCCCCTCATGAGCTTCTTCCTTTATATCCTCTAAAGGAATTATATTTTTTTTGCTTTTTAAAAGCTTCTTACAGCAGTTTACTAAAATTGTTTTACTCCAGCTATAGAAGGCTTCTTCTTTCTTTAGTTGATGAATATTTTCATAAATAATGACAATCATATCTTCTATGGCGTCCATAGCATCTTCTTTATTTTTCATAAAAGTATAGGCTAACTTATAGTAATCCTGTTTTTGAAGCATAATCAACTTAACAAGTGCATCTTTATCTCCTTGTTTGGCTATTCTTATTAGTATTTCTATCTCCACCATGTCACCTCCCCTATATAAGAGTATCTTCCTAGCAAAAAAGTTCATTAAAATAAAATAATCCTACACGTTACCTTAACACAATTATTTCCAAATTTCTTTAGAATTGTCATCCTGAGGGTAGCAAAGGATCTTGAAATACCGAAGGATGACAAATTGTAGTTTGAGTTGTGCAATTATTTAATGTAGTAGTGAAAATTAAATATATACGCTCACTTAATTTCAAGTATTGACAACGCTAAAGCTCCTTCCAATGAAAATCCTAAAATTTGCAAACTCGCTACCGCTCAAACATACAAATTTCTTAACGGATTTTTCATTTCTAGTCACTAAGCGTTGTTACAATACTTTCAAATACTTTCGCTTAATATATTTAATTTTCCCTCGATATAGCTTGAGAAATTGCACAAGTCAAATTACATGTATAACTTAAACGATTAGGTTGGATATCTATATAAATAATTACTTTATCAGAAAAACCCTTTCTCCTTATTTAGATGAAATGATATATAAAAAAGACGACCTAAGCCGTCTTTTTCAGAAAATATAAAATAATTCTACTAGAAGTCATTTTTTCATCTAAATTTTTGATACTTTTTATCCTTAGTTATATTAATTTTTAAAAATGGGGTCAAAACCTCTAATAGCATTATTGAGGCTGTAGCCTTATATGTACAATTTCAGACCGATGCCCTACCCTCATCGGTGGTCCCCATGTTCCTGCTCCAGAGGTAACTATTACATGAAGATTTCCTATCTTCTCATAGCCCCAGTCTACCTCAAATATTTTTCTAGTGAATATTCTAAAAGGAAATAATTGCCCTCGATGGGTGTGGCCCGAAACTTGGATATCTATACCCTCTTTCTCAGCTTCATCAACACCGACCGGTTGATGATCCAACATAATTATAGGTAAATTTTTGTCAACATCTACCAATATTTCTTTCAAAGTTTTCCGAGGTTTTCCTTGGAATCTTTCATAAGACTTGTCCTCTCTTCCAACTAGATAGAATGAATCAGCTACTTCAATATATTCATCTCTTAGTACTTGGATACCTGCCTCCTGAAAATATTTTTCTGCCTTTTCCACCTGCCCACCAATATATTCATGGTTTCCCATCGAGGCATAAATTCCTAATGGGGGAGCAAGTTCATGAAAAACCTCCATCATATTCTGATCCACAAAAGCATCCACCCTATCGTCTATAATATCTCCAGGTATAAGGATTAAGTCAGCCTTTAGCTTCTTGATTTCCTGGGCAATCCTTTCTAGCTGCTTGCGATTAACCAATCTCCCCAAATGCATATCCGAAATCATAACAATATTTAATTCTTGAAATTCTCCCAATTCTTTATTCAACTGAACTTCGTACGGCACAACTACAGGACTCCGAGCACTCCACCATCCATATGACACAATGATAAATACTAAGCTTATTACTGCCATACCTATCACCACAGTGAATTTAGGCTGACTTATCAAAGCTGTTGGTATAAAGTGTAGTCTTCTATTTAAAAGTCCCACAAACTCTACTATAAGCAAAATCATTGTTAAATAAGTCATAATACCCAACCAATAGGCACCTACAACCTCAAAAAAATGATTTAACCAGCTTGGCAACCATCGGTCGCCAATACGGGCGATAAAAAATGAAAAGGCTACAAGCCCTATTAATACCCAATAGCCTATAGCAGAAAGTTTTAGCCCAGTGGCAACAACAAATTGCCATCCCCTCAATCCAATATAGTAGGTAATCTCCCCATAGATGAAAAGTATCATGCTTAATATAACAACAAATAATGGATTCATAAAATTTCCTTTCTATGTTCTTATGTATTATTTTTCAATTCCTTTTAAAATAACATATGAAACTTAAATATGCAAGAATTCATCTATAGATCAAAATCCAAATCATAGATGTTAACTTAACCGGATTATTTCCAAAACTCTCTACAGATAAGTAAAACTATGTTATGATTCCATAAAAGAGGCTAGTGCTCTACTTGCAGCACTAGCCTTTTTTATAAATTTGATCCATTATCATTTCAATAACAAATCTTTTTTTGCTTTATCTGAATCTTTTCTTTTAGGATTAAGACTCTCCACCTGATTCTCCAATGTTTCAGCTTGCTGAAACCAGTTCACTACAGTCTGTCTTTGATTTATACTATTCCCTTAACAAATTCTTTTTTCCTCCCTAAGCAGGATGTCTAACTGTATATAAGTGATTTTATCATTCTATACTTAATGCATAATTCATCTATTTATATAAAAAATCTCAAGAGTGTACTTGCCAATATCAACATAAAAGCTCCTCCAATACGAGAAGATATTTGAGCAAAAGGCATCAGCTTCATACGGTCAGAGGCTGATAATACAGCTACATCTCCAGTACCCCCCATGTTCGCCATACATAATCCCGCTGTAATGGAAGATTCGATAGGGTAAAAACCTACAAATTTACCTATAATACCAGAGCCTATTACACAACCAATTATTGTTACAGCTACTAACAATACATATTGAATTGTAAAGGCATCAATCACTTGTTGGAGGTTTGTAAAGGCCACACCTATACCGATTAATAATACACCGGTTAAATTAGTCATAACAAACTGAAACCACTGAAAAGCTCCTGTTTCATACTCTCTAGGCAAAATGTTCAAGGCTTTTACTACTGCAACTGAAATAATCATCCATGCATAAGAATGTACCTGCGGTAAAAACTTCCCAATAATACTTCCTAGTGTAAAGAAGGATACTGCCAACAATAATCCTCTTCCCATCATTGGAAAATTAATTGCAGTTTTCTCTTCTTTTTCCTCTACTTCTTCCTTTGCTTCAGCTTTCTTATTTTCAAGTTCCATAAGTTCACCATTACCAGTTAAGTTTGGTTTGGTTTTTCCAAGTCTGTCTAATAAACCTGCTACGACTATGGCAACAGCATTTCCTAGTGCTACTGCTGGTACCATAACAGAAAGCATTTCCCCAGAATCTACCCCTAAACTAGAACCAAATATCTGTGCCAGTGGTACTGCACCTGCTCCCATACCACCACCCATAATTGGCACACCAATATATAAAATAGCTTCTTTTGCCCCATAACCGATGATGGCTCCCACTAATCCTACTAGCCCTAATGCTACAGCAACACCACCTAGAATAGCTGGTAAATATCTGACAGAGGCTTTGATTAAAAGTTCTCTATTCATTCCTAAAATACTACCAGTAATTAATGCAGCAATATAAAAGTCTAAGAATCCTTCTCCCCTCATAAAATTGGACATAATCTCCACAGCACTTTCTGGTAGTACATTATATGTTACTAGTGCCGCTGAACCAAAAATAATTACAATGGATCCTCCACCCAAATAGTCCTTTACAATGGGTAAATGGTTTCCTACTTCATTAAGAATCAGTCCTAATACCATCATTAAAGCAAAAGCACCAATCATTCCCTTGGGTAGTACCTCCATATAGGTTGCTGTTAAAACCCCTACTGTGATCAGCCCAAAAAGTGGTAAAGAAATACCCATAATCCTATAACTCTTCTTTTCCTGTAATGTTACAGTTGACATTTCTTTTTCCCCCTTATCTTTTTATTTTTTTGCAACGCCAGTTTCCCTAGCAGCTTCTGCAACTGCTTCCGCTACCTTCTCTACAACTCTTTTATCAAAAGCATCTGGTATAACGTAATCAGGTTTCAGTTCTTTTTCATGAATAATACTTGCAATTGCATAGGCTGCTGCCAGCTTCATTTCTTCATTAATATCGCTAGCTCTAACATCTAATGCTCCTCTAAAAATTCCTGGGAAAGCTAAAACATTGTTTACCTGATTTGGGAAGTCAGAGCGTCCAGAACCTACTACTTTCGCTCCTGCCTTAAATGCTAAATCCGGCATAATCTCTGGCACTGGATTGGCCATAGCAAATATAATAGCCTCTTGATTCATAACCTTTACCATTTCTTCCGTAACAACATTGGCTGCAGATACCCCAATAAATACATCTGCACCTGTCATTGCATCCATAAGACTGCCTTTCTTTTGTTCTTTATTTGTTAGCTGCGTTATTGCCTCTTTACTGCTATCGTTTTCAGGGTTTCCAGCATAAAGAATCCCTTTTTTGCCACATAGTAAAATCTCCTTTGGATTCATATTTAGTAACATCTTTGCAATTGCCACCCCGGCAGAACCAGCACCATTAACAACAATGGTGGTATCTTCAATTTTTTTATTCACTAGTTTAAGAGCATTAATCAGTCCTGCTATTACTACAATAGCTGTACCATGTTGATCATCATGGAATACAGGAATATCCAATTCTTCTTTCAGTCTTCTTTCAATCTCAAAGCATCTAGGTGCTGCTATGTCTTCAAGGTTGATGCCTCCAAAGGTTGGCGCTAAAAGTTTTACAGTTCTTACGATTTCATCTGCATCCTTTGTATCAAGACAAATAGGAAAGGCATCTACGTTTGCAAACTCCTTAAATAAAATTGCTTTTCCCTCCATGACTGGCATTGCTGCTTCCGGTCCTATATCCCCTAATCCTAGAACTGCAGTACCATCAGTAACCACCGCCACCAAATTTCCCTTAGAAGTATATTTGTAAACATTTGTCTTCTCTTCATGAATTTTCCTACAGGGTTCAGCTACGCCTGGCGTGTAGGCTAAGCTTAGATCTTCACGATTTTTTACCGCCACCTTTGATGCCGTATAAATCTTGCCTTTAGATGCTTCATGCAGCTTTAAACTTTCTTTCCCTAAATCCATAAATAATCACTCTCCCTTTAAATTCTTTTTGTTATCTCCATGTTATAAAAAATTTCAAAAAAAGAAAACATTTAGAACCTTTTCTAAATGTTTAGTAAATTAAAAAAACAATGATTTTTTTTTAACAATACTTTACCTTTACTACACTTTTTTATACTTATATCATTAGCGTTAACTTAATCCATAATTTGTCATCCTGAGCGGAGCAAAGCGGAATCGAAGGATCTTAGTGTTAGCAAAATTCTTCATTACTCCAAGATCCTTCACTACCCTCAGGATGACAGTTCGAGAGAATTTTGGTAATAATTCTATTAAACTAACGCCTATGATACTTATATAAATGTCTGGGTCTACCTATAGAGCCATATTCAATCTCTAATATTAACTCTTCTAATGAAGCTAGATATTCCAAATATCTCCTTACAGTTACCCTTGAAACCTTCATTTCCTCTGCTACTTCTTCACTGGTAAAGTATTTTTCTTCATGATACTTCATAAATTTTCGTATCCTCTCAAGGGTTTTTTTATGGATACCCTTTTGAAAATCTTTTTCCAGCAAGTCAGTATTTTGTTTCATAATTTTATCAATATCCTCTTGGAAAACAGTGTTCCTATGCTTCAGTACGTGGTACCGTTCAATATAATTATCCAAAGTACTTTTCAGACGTTGGTACTCAAAGGGTTTAATAAGATAGTCTACTGCCCCTAGTTTTAATGCCTCATCAATGCTTTCTGTTTCTTTTGCGGCAGTTACCAAAATCACATCTGTTTTTATGGATCTCCTTCTAACTTCTCTTAAAAAACTGATTCCGTCTAATTTAGGCATATATATGTCTAAAATTACTAAATCTACAGAATGGGTCTTTAAAAAATTTAGCGCTTCTTGTCCATTTCCAGTCACACATACCACTTTAAATCCTTTAACACGCTCAACATATTTTTCATTTAATTGTGCCACCATCGGATCATCTTCCACGATTAAAACATTTATCATATTTTCCCCTCCTTTGGCAAGGTAATCATAAAGGTCGTTCCTTCATACAGCTCAGTGGTAACCTTTATATCTCCTCCTAAGTTTTCCACTGTATTTTTTATTAAAGATAAACCAATTCCGCTGCTCAGTGCCTTTGTTGAAAAACCTCTTTCAAAAATACATGATATATTTTTCTCTGGAATACCTATGCCAGTATCCTTCACTGTGATGGTGATCTCTTCTTTAGATTCTATCAAACTAACTTTAATAACCTTTTCTTCCTTCTCATTTAAACTAATAGCCTCCATAGAATTTTCTATAAGGTTCCCTAAAATTGTCACCAAAACACTGCTGGTAATTTTTCCTTTTTGTTTTTCAAGATAACTCTCTTTTGATATATCCATAACAATCCCTAATTCCTTGGCTCTACTAATTTTTCCTAATAGCAGTCCAGCGATGGTAGTGTCTTTTATTTTTCCTATCACTAACGTCATGATTTGTTGCTGGTTTTTGTTTGTATCAATAATATATCTTTTTACCTCTTCAAATTCCTCAATCTCTATTAATCCCAAGATAACATGTAATTTATTCATAAATTCATGGCTATTGGCCCTTAAGGCCTGTACAATTTGTTTTACGCCTGTAACTTCTTCTGCTAAACGAGTAATCATTGTCTTATCTCTAAAGGTTGCAATAGCTCCTACAATCTTCTCTCCACTTTTTATAGGAACTCTATTACTTATAATGACAGTCTCCTTTAGCAGCTGTTCTCTATCATATTCAGCAACACCTGTTTTTAATACCTGAGGCAATCTAGTATTTGGAAGTAATTTAGTGATTTTTTCTCCAATGATATCTTTTTCTGAAATATGAAGTAACTTTCTTGCAGAATCATTGATCAAAGTTATTTTTTCATCAGTATCAATCGCAATAACCCCTTCATGAATAGCCTCTAACATTCCCTGCTTTTCAACATATAGTTTTGCAATTTCATCTGGTTCTAATCCAAACAGTTTATTTTTAATTTTGTTTGCCAAAAAAATTGCTCCTATTATTCCAAAAAATAATCCTACCAAAGAAGTTAAAATGGCTGTGATAATCCTTTGTTTCTTTATTTCTGCTATAGTTTGGGTAAGTGTTCCTACCATAACAAATCCAAGCTGCTGCTGATTTTCCTCGTCATAAATTGAGGCAAAAGCTCTTACAGCTGTTCCCATAGTGCCTGTAGCTTCAGATATATAGTTCTCTCCTGTCTTTACTACCCGAAGTTCATCTCCCCCAACAAATTTTTCTCCTAATCTTTGAGGATTGGGATGAGCATATCTAAAGCCCTCCATGTCTGCCACTACAATGATCTCAACCTGATTGGTATCCTCTAGTATTTTCTGTACAAATGGCTGTATAGGATTTTGATAATAATCGCCACTTTTCATTCCTTCTACTACATTTGGACTATTTGCTATTACCTTGGCAATATTCATTATGTTCATATTGATCTCCTGCTGCATACTTGATATAATCCATCTTGCAGTAAAGTAGGTAGTCGTATAAATAGAAATAATAGCGATGATTATAGTAAATATGGTTATTTGGGTCTGAAGTTTAAATTGCTTTTTTCTCATGGAAGACTCCTCTTTTCTAGCAACAATAGGTAGGACAATAAGAAATTATTCCTTGTTTATCTATAGCTGCTATAGCTACTCCATTTATAATCTCCTAAATCTAGTATTCTCACCTTCACTGGATTCTGATGTATATATCTAATTACTATATAGAAATACTTGTCACTTTCTGCTACTTCACTTTTATGCCTATCTGAAATAAATGACTTTTTTCTCATACTTAATAAAAATCACCTCAGACTCATTCTACTATCACCTACTGTGACTGTCAACAAGAGTAAGCAGCCCCTAAAAACCCCCTATATTCTTCTTCTCATTTATTTGTCTTGGTATTTCCCTATCCCCACACATATGGCATTTTTGTACTACTCTTTTTTCTACTCATCTGCCTTGAAAACGCCATAATAAATAGCTTAGTTTTAAAAAGATGCTTGCACTATTAGATAAGTTTGACGCCAAATTTAACGAATGATATGGATCTTTTAACAACGAGCTCTTTATATAATAGAAAAAAGCCGCATAAAATGCGGCTTTTAGCATATGATGGGCTTTATAATGTCCTATCCTATTATCTATTCATTCCTAATCTTAAGATGATTGTTCCTTTTTAGCATCAATCTAAAGCAGAAAAACTACTATTTTTTTGCTGCAGCACTTTCCCCTGCAATTCTTCCGAATACTGCTATGTCTGCTAATGCATTTCCGCCTAAACGGTTGGTACCGTGAATTCCACCTGTAACTTCACCAGCTGCATATAATCCTGGTATTACATTTCCATTTGTACCTAGAACCTGTGCACTTTCGTTGATTTCAACACCACCCATAGTATGGTGAACTGTAGGAACACGTGCACCTGCATAAAATGGCGCAGTATCTAGTTTATCTGCAAATAATGTTCTTCCAAAGGCATCTGGGCCACCTTTTTCTACTATCTTATTAAATTCATTTACTGCGTTAACAAGGTTAGCAGGATCTACACCAATCTTTTCTGCAAGCTCCTCAAGAGTGTCCCCTTTAAAAGCTCTACCTTGTGCAATAAGCTCATCAATTGACTCGTTGAAGTTATTTTTCTTATCTCCTGTTGGATAAGAGTGTTTATCAACGATTACCCACATGTAAGCATCTTGCTGCTCCATTAATGCCTTTGTCATAACATCTCTTCTAGCACCCTCATCTACAAAACGATTACCATCTTTGTTAACAAAAATACGGTTTTCAACGCCTTGCTCTATATTTCCACTAAGGCTTCCTGTTACAGGGTCCCCCATTGGAAGTAATTGAATATGCTCTAGCCCTACAAAGTTAGCATCAACAGCTTCAGCTAGTAGTAATCCATCTCCTGTTGCACCTGGATGATTAGTAGTTTTAATTTCAGTAAGAGTAGGCCAATTTTCGTTGTACTTGTCTCTCAGTTCAATGTTAGCACCAAAACCACCTGATGCAAGTACTACACCATTATTTGCATTAAGAATTACTTCTCCTTTTAAGCCTTTTGCCTTAACCCCTACAACTTTTTCGTTTTCTACTATCAATTCAACTGCTTCAGTATCTAATAAAACTTCAATACCATCATTTTGGTTAATGTAGTTCTCATACGTATCTATAAAACCAGTTCCTAGTGGTGAAGAAGGCTTATGAGCTCTTGGCCACAAACCGCCTAAAACAGTAAATACTTCATCGTTAAACTTCATACCCATGCTTTCAAGCCATTCAACAGCAGGATATGCATTATCTGTTAATACTTTTATTAAAGAAGGATTTCCAACCTTATCGCCACCTTCATAGGTTTGCGTATAGTGTTTCTCAGGAGCATCTTCAATCCCTTGAGCAGTCTGTCTTGGAGAACCAGCAGCATTAAGGGCTCCTCCAGAAAGAATGGTATTTCCACCAAGTCTAGGCATTTTTTCGATGACGATAACCTCTGCTCCATTTTGATGAGCAGATACTGCCGCTGCAAGACCTGCACCACCCCCACCAATTACAACAACATCTGTTGTGTATTCTACAGCTTCACCTGTAGCTTCTGCACTATCTCTTTTTACGCTTAAAGCATCAATGTCTCCATCTGCTAATTTAATCGCTTCTGTTACAGCAGCAATAATTGCATTACTTGTAATTGTTGCACCAGATATAGCATCGACAGCTAAGGTTTGGTTTTCTACAATTGCTTTAGGTATTCTTTCTATTGCTGGATCTGTTATACCAGGACTTTCCTTATGATCTAAAATGTTAACAGATTTAATTAGATTTTCATCAACTGTAACCTCTACTTCTATATCTCCATTGTGGCCAGCTGCAGATGCAACATAAGTACCAGCTTTGAACATCGCTGACTCTGGTGATTCTGTAGTCTTAGACTGACAACCTACTACAGCTAGAACCAAAACTATACATAATAAAACAGAAACCATTCTTTTAGATTTTAAAAATTTCATCATGCTTTAATTCCTCCTCTGTCTTCTTTTTAAATTATTTACTCTTTAGTACTTGCCCATTTACTACCTATAATTTTAAAAGATAGTACAAGTACGCCTTACTTTTTAACAATTTCACAAGGATTCAGCTACTAACCACCATGAAATCGTTATATTCACAGAATACATTCAATGAATATATTCACTGAATGTATTCTGTGAATATATTCATTATATGTGATTGTTAATTGTTAGTCAATATATTTTTTACTATCTTTATTACTCTCTCGTAGAAAAACAAACTTTTTCCCTACTTAAGTTTTATAAAAACAGAAGAAATCAAACTATCCAAACGATTTTGGCAATACATATTGCCTGGATCTAAGCAAAAGTCCAACCCCTCAGCAAATTCGTAGGTTTTTGCACTGGCTGTTAAGCCAAATTAGTCAGGTTCACAAGAATATCATCATTGAATGAAAGGGAGTATCTGTGCTTAATATATAACTGATTTGGATCATTTACCGAAGAATATTTATCCAATTGTTAGTCGTTTGTTTATACCAAATTTAAGCAGCTAAATTAGTTTTTATGAAGCTTGATACTTTTCTTTTACAAATATATAATGAAGGTTGCTAGAAAGAAGAAAAATAGGTAGGAAGATGCTGATAGAGAGCGTCAAAAAGAATACCTCGGGGTTATTAAGCATTGCGAAAAATCCCTTTGCCTATCATCTTTTGTGAGAGCAAATGAAGGTGAGCCAGATAAAAAAAATAATTAAGTTGAAAAAATAAAGGAGAAGAGGAGCTGAGCTGTGGATTCTATAGTTTGTTAAACACATACACATATAAGACATAGAGAGGAAGATACGATGAAAAGTATGAAGACAAAGCTAATTATTTATTTTTCTATTTTAATACTATCCATATCAGTTGTTTTAGGCTACATTTCGTTACGCACCGTCAGGCAGGCAGTTACCTCAGAGGTGGAAGAGGCATTGGTATTGTTGGCAGAGGAGGGAAGTCGCTTAACTGCTACTAGGATGGAGGTGCACTATACATATCTAGAAGGGCTTGCCAGTAGAGAGCGCATAAGCAATCCTGAGAGTGACTTGGAAACAAAAATAGCTATTTTGCTGGAGGAAGTGGAAAAGACAGAGAATTTTTTAAGAATTGGCATTTCAGATTTAAAGGGGAATCTATATTTATCGGATTCCTATGGCATTAGGGGAAGCATTGTTGATGTATCAGAGAGAGAATACTATCATGATTCCTTGAGTGGAAAACGAGGCCTACTTCCCCCTGCTATTAGTGTAAATGTTGATGATCATGGTGCACTGATTGTGGTATATTCAGTCCCTGTGACCTATGAAAACAGCATCGTAGGAGTACTAGTGGCTGTAGCAGATGCCAATTTCCTTAATATTCTTTCTGATGATATGGGTTTTGGAGATCAAGGCTATGCCTATATCATTGATGGCAATGGTATAGTGATTGCCCATCCTAACAGAGATCGGGTAGTAAACCAGTTCAACCCAATCCTGGAGGTGGAAAGTAATAGGGAACTAACCTCTCTGGCGCATCAATTCCAGCAGATGCTTGAAGAAAAAAGAGGGGTAAACAGTTATTCCTTTGAGGGTAACGATATTTATGCTGGTTATGCAGGGGTGCAGGGTACCGATTGGATCATGGTAATCACTGCTAATGAAGAGGAAGTGATGGATGCACTACCAAGACTCCAAAGAAATATTGCTCTCATGGTTTTCATCATCTTAATTATCAGTATTATAGTCTGTTATCTTATCGGCTCCTCTATTACAAAACCTGTCATTGCCACAGTCAAGCATGGTGAGAAGATTGCAGCCCTAGATATTACTGAAGATGTTCCAGAGGTATTTTTAAGACGAAGAGATGAGATTGGAACCTTAGCCGCTGGCTTCCAGAACATCACAGATAACTTAAGAGAGTTTGTCCGACAGCTGGCAGATACCTCGCAACTGGTGGCAGCTTCTTCTCAGCAGCTGACGGCCACCAGTCAACAGTCAGCTACAGCAGCGGAAGAGGTGGCAAGGACCATAGAGGAAATCGCAAGAGGTGCTACTGATCAAGCCAAGGATACTGAAATAGGGGTGTTACATATCAATGAATTAGGTGGATTGATCGAAAAGGACCAACAATATATTCAACAATTAAACCTATCCACAGAAGAGGTGGATAATCTAAAAAATCAAGGATTTGAAATTCTAAAGGATTTAGTGGCAAAAACAAAGGTGAATAATGAGTCTACTAAGGAGATCTATGCTATCATTGTTAATACCAATGATAGTGCAGAGAAGATTGAGATCGCCAGCCAGATGATTCGTAGCATTGCGGAACAAACCAACCTGTTAGCTTTGAATGCAGCCATAGAGGCAGCCCGAGCTGGAGAAGCTGGTAGAGGTTTTGCAGTAGTGGCAGAGGAGATACGAAAGCTGGCAGAGCAATCTAATCAGTTTACTACAGAAATAGCCAGTATCATTGAGGAGTTAACCAGCAAGACTACCCATGCGGTGACAACCATGCAGGAGGTAGAAAAAATTGTAGCCTCCCAGGGGGAAAGTGTGGAAATGACCAATAGAAAATTCGAAGGAATTGCCACTGCTATTGAAAAAATCAAAAAAGCTATTGATATAATTAACCAGTCCAGCAAAACCATGGCAGGGAAAAAGAATGAAATTGTTGGCATCATAGAAAATCTCTCAGCTATTTCAGAGGAAAACGCCGCTGGGACGGAGGAAGCTTCCGCTGCGGTGGAGGAGCAAACAGCCTCCATGGAGGAAATTGCTAATGCCAGCGAAGGTTTAGCAAAAATTGCAGAGGAAATGCAGAGGAATATCAATCAGTTCAAAATATAATATAATATTATACTTTAGAAGAAAAAGGAATGTGCTATCATGCTTTAGTGCTTTCCTTTTTTTCTTCCACCACCACTAAAATCAGGATAGTACTCTTAAAGAGGCATAAGGGTTTTATGAAGCTTATATAGAATATATTCAAAAGAGAAGTTAATTTACTTTAAGAAGTTTATTTGTTATAATTTTTTTATTAATGCAGTGAAGGACAGGAGGGAATATTATGACAAAAACTAAGTTAACGAATAGACAAATTCAAGCTCTCAACACTCAAGAAAAAATATATCGAACTGCTGTTGAATTAATAGAAAAAAAAGGTTTTGAGAATATTACAGTGGAAGAAATCTGTAAAACATCAAATGTATCAGTAGGCTCTTTTTATAACTATTTCAAGTCAAAAAACGAAATATTAGATAGGATCTTCAAATTAGCAGATGACTACTTCCTAAACGTTGTAGCTGCAAACATTAAGGGGGTAAATACGAGAGATAAGATAAATGAATTTTTTCTCTACTATGCTAATTATAACGTAGAGCGAGGTGTTGACTTCGTAAAGCAGCTATATACTTTTAAAAGTAATCTTTTTACAACAAAGGGTAGACATATACAAGCTGTACTACAAACTATTATTGAAGAGGGACAAAAGAAAGGAGAACTCTCTACTAATATGGCACCAGAAGAAGCTGTAAGATTTTTATTTATTTCTGTACGGGGGATTGTTTATGATTGGAGTCTGCATGATGGACAATATGATCTTCCTGAGCATGTTACTAAATATGTAAGACTTTTAGTGAAAGTTTTGTAGTAAGCATCAGCCCTTCTATCTTCCTATATAGAACAAATCTTCAAAACAAACGAAAAAAAAACCGTATAAGATACGGTCTTTTTATCATGAATTTCACCATAGTGTCCTCTCAAGATTAAAGTATAGTCGCTGACTTTCAATATATTATATTGAAGCATAAAATTTATTGTTTTTCATAGCAACTTTACTTATAAAAGTATTGGATAATAGCAAGTAGCAATAAGCTACTACCCCATTATTTATTTTGATGGATGGTAATGCTGTCTATACTACACTGAAGAAGAGTAATCAAATCCTTCGGTGCTATCTCAATTTGATAACCTATCTTCCCTGCACTTACAATTATTGTATCTAACACTTCACAAGAGCCATCCAGGACAGTCTTATACGGTTTTTTCATTCCTATAGGTGAACACCCTCCGCGAATATAACCTGTAACCTTATTGATGTCAGTAACCTTGATCATTTCAACAGCTTTCTCCCCTACTGCTCTTGCGGCTGCTTTTAAATCAAGCTCCGCAACAACGGGAATGATAAAAACATAATATTCTTTACTAACTGCTTGTGTAACAAGAGTTTTATAAACCTTTTCAACAGGTTGTCCTAGTTTAGCAGCAACAGACACCCCATCTACTAAGCCATCCCTGTTATTATAAGTGTATGTTTCATACAAAATTCCTGCTTTTTCTAGAATTCGCATAGCGTTTGTCTTTAAATTAGCCAATGTTTATCCCTCACTTAACCATTTTATCCTTTTGCACGCTACTCTTATATCTCATATTAAAATCATGGACATTAACTTAATTCAACTATTTTCAATCCTTTTGAATTTATCATCCTAAGGATAGCAGTGTTATCATCCTTATCTATTCAAAATAAGCTACATGTAATTAATAACACCTAAACTTTATATTCTTTCACATTTTTATCTGATTTTTATACATAATTTACCTCACATGGTATTTTATTTTTAATTCTAACAAGTACTATGTAATTATATATCATTCGTAAAAGTCGGTCAACGAAATCTACTAGTCTCCTACTTGTTTAAAAAATCCTTAAAAATATCTATATTCTCTTACATTTACCTGAAGTGGTACAGACATGTATTTAAGGAGGAACTTAAGCAGTCCAAATAAGTTCTTTTCCTCTTTTTCATGTGTTCATCTATCTAAAGTGGTGCATACTAATTATAAGATTTTGTAGTTATAGAAATCTAATTAAGGTTAAGAATCCATATTTCTATATATAGTCTGGTTATATAAAAGTCTTCTTTTTAAAGGATTCATTAGTTGACTTTATTAAGACCAACATTGGAAATTATAACTTACGAATATATCTTTTCATGTTTATAATTACCTATTTTGGCTATAGAAAGTTAGTACTATCTATCCTGCAAAGAAAGGGGTAATAAGATGCCAGGAAAAATAGTTTCTGTGAATGAAATTATGCGTGCTATTTCATGCTTTAAAGCAGCTCATAAATATCTAGATGACCTACCTTATCATACTTTATATATCTACGAAGCCCTAAGCATATATGGTTTTGATAAAGCAAATAAATTAGTTATTGAAATTTTAAAGGAATATAGAACTATTGACTCTACAATGCAGTCAATAGAACTCCTGGATATTTCTCCAGAGTTCAATGGTAAAGCCTCAATGATTGGATATACTGCCAAACAAAATGTAGATTACTTCTTAGGTGTTCTAAATCAACTTAAAAAGGGAGAAGAAAAGTTTGCAAGTAAGCATTAAAAAAGGCTCCTAGGAGCCTTTTTTAATGCTTACTTGCAGCATCTTGTTATCGTTTTGCACTTTATACCGAGAGCTTATTTATTCCTATAGGCGGAAATTAAATTACTGAGATAAATTCCCCTCATCACTTTCTAACACATACTTATTTTATACTTTTTATTCATAGGCGTTAACTTAACACAATTATTTACACAATTCTCTTGAACTGTCATCCTGAGGGTAGCGAAGGATCTTGGAGTAACGTAGGACGACAAATTATGGTTTAAGCTAACGCCAATGACTTTTCATTAAAAGATATTTACCATATATATAGCAACCATACAAAGAAAGGTCAGGGGTACAAGATACAGATAATTTCTATACAGCTTTTTTAAACCTACTTGAAAATATTCTAAAGTCAAAACCTGGCATAGATGCAAGGGAGAAATATAATAAAATAAAAAAGAAGTAGTAAAAATGAACATAGCATATAAAAGTCTTGTATCATAATTAGGTGCCAATGGCAAAACAATTGGAAACAATATGGCAATCCCTGGCTGGGGTGAAGCCAGTGCTAAACAAATAACACCACATACTATGAATATTAACAATTCTAAAGGCATTCCCTTATCTAAAAAATCACCAAAAAAAACATATATTTCCTCCATACCTGTGACAATATTTCTATAAAATAGGATTCCGAATATAGTCATAATCAAAGGTAGCTTTAATCCTTTATACATAGTGATCAGTGGATTTTCTCCTATATCGTATTTAGTGTCATGTTTTTTATCATGGAAATTTATAGCCACACTCACTCCTATACCTAATAATATTGATATATAAAAAGGCATCGAAAAAGCAAGGGCCCCTAACAAACTAATTAAAATTGGTAAAGCATATAATAAAAATTGTATAACTACTTGTAAGTATTCTCTTTTATTTATTTTCTTTATCTCTGGATCCTTATACTTTCTAATAAAAAGTATGTATCCTAATATATACATAAACAAGCTTATGGGAAACTGAATTTTTATAAGGTCCCAGATAGCAATTTCACCTAATTCCATGGCTAGAATCATGGCAGCGGACAAGGGAAAAATAAGATAAAGTGTATGACGAAACACTAAGTTGATGGTGGCTTTTTCGTCTTTCGACATAGATAACCTATCCCCTAATCTTTCTACCACGGGACAAGACATTAATGCCCCACCATAGACTGAAAGTGTTCCCATAATAGAAGGCGCAAGCAATATGGTAAGTTTTGCACTTCTCAACATAGCTTCTAGTGCAACTACCATTCGATCTAGAATCAAATACTTATCCATTAAATATGCTAAAATCGTAATCAAACCTACAGTTGCAACCAAGGTAATCGTGGTTGCACTTTTGACGGTCATAAAAAATGTCTTTAAAATATAGGACATATCCTTACCGTTCAATAAAGCTAATAAGATGGCTGCCGCCATCATAGAATAACCCATATTTACCTTTTTGTTTACTAAAAACAATATAACTGCTAATGAAATCCCCAATGAAAATACTATCATGTCAATCATCCCTTTGTGAAAAATTTATGTGTACTATAATAATTTATATCATAATATAATGAAATTTTAAATATTTATTTTAAATCTTTTTAAAATTATCACGCTCCTTCTTTCTTAAAATCATCTTTTTTTATTTAATGGAATATACATATATAGTCAATAATTCATCCCCTAACATCATTGTCTTCCTTAAGACACCCATAGAACAAAGTAGCAATCTATCAATCTTTCCATTATTACGATATAATGTAATATATTTCCACGAAGGAAGTAGATAAATTTCTTTTAATATATAGATAAATAAGTTAAAACTTTAATTTTGATATACACGGTCTACGGTTTCGCCCCAAAACCGTGGGCTGCAAATGTAGCCCTTAGTATATCAAAATTAAGTCCTGATGTTGTTTATCTATAATAACTTTTAAATTTTTCTAGTGTAGCTATCATAGAAAATTAATGAGGAGGTTGGTTTATGGAAGGAAATAATATCTTTATTGAGGAAAATTTCTTGTTAAGGCAAGCGGCAAGGAGACAGCTAAAGGGCAATTGGGGTTCTGTGGTATTACTGTGTTTGATTTATTCTGCTTTAAGTGGTTTACCTATGGCGATTGACAACTTAGGTTCCATCGTTAGTTTTTTAATCTCTGGTGCTTTGACATTAGGTCTTGTTTCCTGTTTCATAAAGCTTGTAAGAAATGGAACTTTTCAGTTTGAAAATTTATTTGATGGTTTTAAAAATTTTTTTTCAGCACTAATTTTACAATTTCTTATTGGTTTATTTACCTTTCTTTGGTCATTGCTGCTTATAGTACCAGGGATTATTGCCTGCTATAGATATGCCATGGCATTCTATATTTTAAGTGATCATCCTCAGATGAGTGCTAAAGCTGCTCTTGATGCCAGCAAAAGAATGATGATAGGTTATAAATGGAAGTTATTTTGCCTTCATTTCAGCTTTATTGGCTGGGCATTCTTAGCGATACTCACGTTCGGCATTGGGTTTCTATGGCTGATCCCTTATATGAAAGCCTCGCAAGCAAATTTTTATGAAAGTCTTAGAAGGGTCTCAAAGATATAGGATTATCATAGGCAATTTATACAGGGCTTAGGATCTTCTCCTTTGCCCTTACTTTTTCAAGGATAGTGATTATTCTAAGCCTATTCCTCAGTAAAGCGTGTTATAGAAATCTATTGGGGCACATAGATCCATTTCGAGATAAAAAATGAGATTATGCGCCCCTTTTAAGGTTTTAACCTTAGGTTCTTAAGGTAATTTTTCTACTTTTTTAACAGCATTGTCCCTATAATAATAAATATATCCTTGACGATTTGGATTCTTTAATGAAACAAAAACCCTCCAGCCCTCATCCTCTGGTGTATTATATATTCTTCTTATTTCCTGTATCTCTTCATCATAACCTTCCTCTATCTTAAGGTAAGCCTCCACCACCCGTTCTTGCTTTGATATCCCTTCCATCGGTTCTCCTAAATAGTTCATTGTTATTATAAAAACAGCAATGCCACTACAGATAGCCAAGAAAGCTGCTAAGGTCTTCTTACTTCCCCTTTTCCCCATCTCATACACCTCTCTAAGGCTCACACCTATAAAAGGTCCTAGCATAGCAAAATAAGGGATTGGCCTTAACAAATGTTTATTAATATGCTTCACTATAAGAAATAATAGGGTGCAAAAGATAAGATGTTTAAAAATAATAAAATATTCATTTTTCTTATATCTTTTTTCGATGAAATCTCCTATGGCTATCGCCAAGGCCATAATAAAAATAACATAGATAAAATCACGTAGGTGTTCTGTAGCATCATACATAAGTAAAGTCATTGTTAATCCTATAGGTATATTAATAAAAAAGATGGTAAATCTACGAATTTTTGCTTCGTCATCCTTCCACTTTTCTTTCTTGCCGTTTAAAACAATAGCCATGATGAAAGAGAAGACTAGAAGAACAATACTGATCTTCATTAAAGTTTGCATTTTCCCTGCCCCTTTCTTTTCGTCGTCTTTACGCCAGAATCTTATCTCTAAAGTAGTTCTATGATCTTCATCGGATTACTCCACTGTTATAATGTTCTACATAGAGACATAAAAATCCTTTGAAAATTCAATGCAACTTCTCCATCACAATGTTCTTATAAAACTATCTAAATCGAATCCTGCGAATAATCCCGTTTTCCACAAAAACTCTACTATCCAGTGTAAATATTTGAGGTTCATACATCACTATACTTCTGCTATCACCGCTCCAAGAAATGATAGGCATTCCGGGGTACTCTGCTACATCCTCAGACACTAGTATTCTGTCCTCTAACCTATCCTCAACAATTTTTGCTGCATATATCTTCCAAAATCTTCTGCTTTTTTCATCTCTAAAATAAGTAGCATAAACTATTTTTTTATTATCTGGTGAAACCCAAAATGAAATCAAGGAGCCTTCCCCATCAGCAATTTTAGTAAATGTTTTACCATCATCATGATAAATATACAGTCCATTTTCTCCCCGTATATTTCCTAAAAACACAATTCTATTTCCTCCATCGATTACTCTATAGGGGTAATTTCTTACAAAGTTTCCATCCCCTTCATCTGGCAGTGCCATCACAAGTTCTATATTTTCGCTATCTACTTCTAACTTATATATACCTGATACTTCATTTTTCCATCCAACAAAAAATATCTCTTTTCCATCCTCCGTAAAAATATGACCTAGGGTATTTACTCTAAATATATCACTGTTTATTTTAACTTTATGGAATTGATTGTTTTCTACCTCAAGGGTGATTATACTCTGTCCTCCATCCTCTATACCCAATCCTACTATATATCTGCTATCTTCAGACCAACCTCTATAAAACACATTTTCTGGCTTCATGTCTGGATCAATATTTGCATCAATATTTATGATAGATTGATTGTGCAGATCATATACGATGGCAGGCTTAGAGATTTCCAAAGATTTATCCATCATGTAAGGAATATGCATCAACTTTCTACCATCAGGTGACAGAATAGGTGACATTTCTGAAGGGTCAAAAGAAACTTCGTTTGTCTTCACAGGTGTTACTTCAAGCGTATTAAGATTGATTTTGAACAAAGGTCCCTTAACCGTATTAATAAATTCAACTTCTTCTCTATTTCCAAGAGGCTTACGATATCTACCATATAATTCTTCAGTATCACTTCTGCTCAAACCGATTCTAGCAATTACTTCACTGTTTCCTACTGCTCCTATAAATTCATTTATTCCTTTTATACTGTTCACTTCTTCTCTTGCTATTATTTGCAAGGGTTTGTCTTCATCATGATCCTCTAAATTCTTCATATCTGTAGCTACAATGATAGGTTCCTGTGTTTCGATAATCTCTTTTGTGAAGGATTGGTATGCAATGATTGATACGAGTCCTAATAATCCTACGATCACTACCTTTGTTAACCACTTCTCTGTTTTTATTCCCATTAAAATTCCCCCTATGTTTTATTCTATCCATAGTATACTTAAAAATAGTTGCCGTATTTTAAACAGATGTTTCTGTTTTGTAAACATTTTGAGGAATTTTAATCCAGACAGTGGTTCCCATCTGCTCTGTACTGCTAATCTTAATCTCACCATGATGCTTATCAATGATTTCTTTGACAATGTCTAAACCTAAGCCATACCCCTCCGTTTCAACAAAATCTGACTGATTAATACGATAAAATCGTTTGAAAATTTTATGTAATTTATCTGTAGGTATACCTTTACCTTTATCTTCAATCGTAATATGGCAATCCTCACCTTCTGTAAACAGTTTGACTGTAATGTTGGAGTGTACATCTCCGTATTTTATTGAATTGTCCAAAAGATTTATGACTACCCTTCTTAACTCAGCCGAATTGCCTATAGTAACAATATTCTCTTCAATCTCTCTTTTGATAAATATTTGGTATTTATCTGCCTTTATTTTCATATCCTTACAAGCACTATCAACAACCTGAGATAAATTAATTTTCTCAGTATCTCTGATAGTCGTACTTGATTTTTCTTTGGATGCCTCCAGTAACTGCAATACCATTTTATGCATATTTTCGCTTTCTCTTTTAATTTTCCTGACACTTTTCTGTAAAAACTGAGGATCTTCAAAGTTTTGGTCAATTAATATTTGGCAGTAGCCTGAAATAATCGTTAGAGGTGTTTTCATCTCATGGGTGATGTTATCAAAAAAGGCTTTTCTAAAACCCTCAATTTTTCTCAAGTTATCTCTATCGAAGGCTATAATATCTATTTGTTGCTTTATCTGCTTATTCATCTTAACAAAACTCTTTGCAAGTTCCCCTACTTCATCATTAGAATCCACATCAATTTTTACATCAAATTCCCCTTCACCTATCTTTTTCGTTGCCTTTGTCAATTTTTCAATAGGGCTAGAAATTTTTTTGGAAAGTAGTATCATAAACAAAAGGATCGTTCCAAATATGATAAGCACCAAGGTGTTAATCATATTTAGCAAATCCTTGCTGGAGCTAAAGACCTCTGAGTAATCTAATATACACCTTACTATCCCAATCCTTTCTCCAATCCCCAATATTGGGGAAGTATAAACCACCAAATATTTGTCCTTTACAGGAACTACTACAAAAGAAGATATATCTTCAGTAGCCATTCTTAAATCCTCATACCCTATATCCTTATTTTCATTGTCTAAATCCTCATAATTTAAAATAATGCCATTAGCATTAGCAGTATCTGCTAAAAAATCACCTTTCCTAGAATAAGCAATAACCCTTGCTTCAATTTTTGAGGATAGCTTCTCAGCAAAATCATTTGCATGATTCTCAAAACTGGTATCATCCATACTTATATCTTCCAACTCAAAATACTGCTCTACATGTAAGAATAGTTCTTTTTGAAAGGATAATAGACTACGTTTAATCATACTATTGTTGGTATCTACCACTGCCTTATTTAAATAGAAGCTCATTACAGCATAACCAATACAAAAAATAAATAAAAATCCAATCATCAATTTATATCTAATGGATATTTTCATAAATCCAAACCTTTCCTATTGAATTTTATAACCAAACCCAAATACAGTCTGAATAAAAGAATGTTCTTTATCACAGGCTAACTTCTTTCTTAACCTCTGAATGTGCACATCAACAGTTCTGCTACCTCCTTGAAAATCATAGCCCCATATTGCCTCCAAAAGTTTATCTCTAGAAAACACTTTTCCTTTATTATCTGCCAGCATAATCAGCAGCTCGTATTCTTTGGGCTTCAAGTGTATCCTTTTTTCCCCTATAAATACCTCATGCCGATCCTTAAAAATCTTTACATCATCTCTAAGACTTATTATATTTTCTTTTCCTTCTTCTGTACTTTTTACCTGTTCAATCCTTCTTAAACAAACTTTTATTCTAGTGATGACCTCTCGAACATCAAAGGGTTTTGTAATATAATCATCCGCCCCAATCTCCAGTCCTAACAACTTATCCATCATATCATCCTTTGCTGTTAACATGATGATTGGTGTTTTATACTCTGTGGATATTTTTCTGCAAATATCAAATCCATTTATATCCGGCAGCATTAAATCTAGTAATATCAAATCAATAGCATTGTTTTTTATTGTCTCATAACCCACCTGTCCTGTTGAAGCTTCGTAGACCATAAAGTTTTCCTTTCTTAATGCAAAAGATAATATTTCTCTTATTGACTCGTCATCCTCAATGATTAATATATTGTTCATACTTCCCCCCCTTATATGCCACAATTATATAACATATTTGTTGCCAATTTGTTAAAACTATATCTTTTCTCAAAAAACCCCTGTTTCATTACTCAAGTAACGAATATACAGGGGATTTTTATCCATCTTTTTTCGAGATTACATTTCACTTTTAATAACTTGTACTAATTTTCTTATTTCTATTTCATGAGCATTAACTTAATACAGTTACTTTATTTCCAAAATTCTGTTAACCTATCATTCTGAGGGTAACGAAGGATCTTGGAGTAACGAGGAACTTTGCTGCCCTCAGGATGACAAGTTATGGTTTAGGTCAACACGAATGATTCCTACTGGAATCTTATAGATGTGTATCGCTAAATTTTAGTATGCTAAGAGCTACATTTGCAGCCTAGCCCAAAGTTTACTTTAACTATCAGCAGTAATATCCATAATTAAAAAAGTAATATCATCCTCAATTGACTTGGTTTTGGCTGTAGAGCGAATTTCTTGATTAATATCCTTCCTCAGTACCGCAGCAGTGCTGTTTTTATTTCCGTATAATATTTTTTGTAAAGTTTCCTCTTGCAAAAAGGTATTGTGGTTAAAGTTTCCTATCAGACCATCTGTGTAGAAAACAATGCGATCTCCTGCATATAATTGTACTTGTGCTTCTAAGTACTCTGGTGTAAATACACCCCCTAGCTTGCATATAGGAAAACCTTGGCTTTTATCCAACATCTCTACTTCCCCTGAATTACGAAGCAAAATCGGTGCTGTATTCATTCCAGCAGAACAATAAGAAAATACGCCTGTAACTTTATTATAGATGCCATTTAAAATAGCTATATGCATTTCAATAGGAAAGTTTGATTTGTTAAATTCAGTATAAAGATGATGTAAAGTCTCTTGGCAGCCTAGCATTTCACTTTTAATAAAAGTATTATTTTTATAAGCAACGACCCGTTCTGTAAAGATGGTCATCATAGCAGCTGATGGACCATGCCCAGCAACATCTGCAATATAGATGCCTATATTCTCGTCATCAATCTCATAGATGTCGTAAAAATCTCCACTAACATTTTGACAAGGAATAAATTCAGAAACGAAGGTCACATTACCTAGTTTTAATGTTTTAGGCGGCAGCAATGATTGCTGGATTCTTCTAGCATACTGTAAATCCTTTATAATTTTTTCATTGGCATCTTCAAGAGCCTTTGTCCTCTCCTGCACTAAATCCTCTAAGTTTTCCGCATATTTCTTGATTTTATCTGTAGCACAGCTAAGTTTTATATAAGGAGAATCCAGATTATTAATAAATATAGCTCTAAAGATCAAGTAGGAACTAATCACTTTGTATATATGTCCCACCATATTGTAACTATCGTGTACATTAGAATATAAAGTAAAGGAGACTTCGCAAAAAATTCCAAAAGATAAACCAACTGCTATTTGTATGAAAACAACATTTTTGGTATCTCTATAATCCCTTAAAAATACCAGCATAGCTATTCCTAGAAGAAGCATGACAATATATTCTAATGCTATTTTGAATGTAGTTAATCCCTGCCCTTCAATAAACATAGCAGGAAATAGGTTGATATGATAGCTAACTAAATAAAAGATACTAAAGATTATCCCCAAACTTGCCAGTACATAATAAAATCTATTATGAATCACCAGTTTATTAACAGGTACTAAAGCAGAACCTAACATGCCTATTGCAAAGATCAGCCGTCCTATCATCCAATAGGTGGTAGCTATAGGGACAGAAGCATCTACAAAAAAACCAGGCATACCACTATAGGTCATGGTATGGAAAAAGTCTACAAACCCTACGATGAAAAAGGTGCAAAAAAACACAATCAGCCTAGCTCTTTTATTTTTAAAGTAAGTATAGTAGGTAATGATAAAAATAGAAAAGTAGATCACGATGGTGAAAAATTCTAAAAAAGTATGATAGTATAGAAAAGATTGCGTTTCAAAAACAACGTACCATTTTTCTCCGTATATTCCCACTAGCTGAAATATAATCAACAATCCTAACCAAAGTAAAAATAAGAATACATAATTTTTATCTATATTGATGCTTTTATTTTTTAGTGTTAGCATGTATTTTCCACCTTTATTTTAGTAAGTTCTCTTAAGTTCCATAATACTTATTATTTCGTCATAAATACTAATAATCCTCTTTAACTTTCCATTTTTTGTATTTATTTTTATATGTAAATCATAGGCGCTAACTTAATACAATTATCTCTAAGATTCTCTCAAACTGTTATCCTGAGCATAGCGAAGGATCTTGGAATAACAAAGGATGACAAATAATGGTTTAGGTTAACGCTAATGATATGTAAATAAATAAAGATCTTAATTAAGATCTTTATTTATTCAGTATTTATTCTTATTTTATGTCTGCAACTTAATGAACCATAACCTCAGATTTTCTCTAAAAACTCATCAAATCCATCACTGAGATACTGGATCTGATACAGAAGGATGATCAAAAAAGTCTTTAATGATTGTTTGGACTCTCTCTATTTCTCCTTGAGGAATTTTTTCATACCAAGCCCCATTATGATAATACCCTTCTCCTTGTAATGAAGTGGTTTCTAGATTTGCAGGATTAAATGAAGCAAATACTCTAATAAGCGTTTCTAGTTCTTTTGGTGTAAGGGATGTTTTTACGTTGTCACTTAATATCGTCATCATATCGGTAAGTCTAGTTACTACCCTAAATGGTGTTACCTTTTCTGCTAAAGCTGCTAAAGCTTGTTGCTGTCGTTCCATACGATTATAGTCACTTGCATGCCTTCCATCATTGCTTTGGCGAAAGCGTACAAAATCTAGAGCATTCTTTCCATCAAGCACTTGTTTTCCCGGCGTCAATCGAATACTTGTCCCATCAATTGGATCATCATATTCCATTTTCCTGGTTACTTCAACCTCTATGCCACCCATTAAGTCTACCAGTTCAATAAATCCTTCAAAATCTACTGATACAAAACCCTGTAGCTCAATATCTAACCAACTCTCCACTGTCTCCATCATCAGCTTCGAACCCCCCAGAGGGTAGGCAGCATTTATTTTGTTCATTCGATAACCTGGTATTTGCACGTAGGAATCTCTCGGAATAGATATAAGGGATACTTTTTTCTGTTGAGCGTCGATTAAAGCCAGCATCATCGTATCAGAACGCCCCCCATCATTAAGCTGCTTTCGTGCACTAATTCCATATAAAAGCATAGCAAAGGGCTCTTTTCCTAATGATTCAAGTTCAATATTTCCATCATTGCTATCATCCTTATCCCCATCACTATTTTCGGCTATTGAAATTGCTTGAAGTGTAGCCTTATATTGCCGGTAAAGATTAATGCCATACGTTGATGCCGTAAACAGTATGAAACATATAAAAATCACAAAATATTTTTGCCACTTTTTCATTACTTTGCCTCCTCTATACTGCCACCATTTCTTATGTCTTTGTCATAAGCCTTAACTCAATACAGTTATTTCCGAAATTCTGCCCAACTGTCATCCTGAGGGTAGCAAAGGGTCTTGGAATAACAAAGGATGACAAATTATAGTTTAAAATAACGTTATAGATAAACAACACCAGGACTTAATTTTGATATACTAAGGGCTACATTTGCAGCCCATGGTTTTGGGGCGAAACCCTAGACCGTGTATATAAAATTAAAGTTTGAACTTGCTTATCTACAATCATGTCTTTATAAAAGTATTATATCAAATTTCCACAATATTAGCACGCCCTAGAAGGTCATCTACCAAATGATACTATCTTCTCCAAATACCTCAAAGGGTATATAAAATTGCCACACATTTTGATGATCAGGATTCATTTCCCTTGATCTTAAAAGGATATACAAACTATGTTCGTCAAGGAAAAAATCAGCATGATCAATTGCTTTATCTAGATCTTGCATTTCTGATTTAAACAGCTTTATATCATCTGCCTGAGAGAAAATATTATCTTTTATTATTTGCTTATAGTCAACTTCTTCCTTAAATAAGTCTTTCAAACCCAGTTCTTGCCCTGTCTCTATATCAAAACAATGGTTTTTTCTTTCTTCCTGTGACATATGTCCACCGAAAAACGTCACATCATAACTCATAATACACAACAGGCCGCCTACGTTGGCGGTAATATCCAGATACCTGCTTCTCTCAGCAGGTACTTCTCTATCTGAAGAACCATTATATATTTTTATGGCCTCTTCTTTGAAATCCTCCATATCCAATTCTCCAAATAAAGCGTTTAACTTCCTTTCTAGTATCTCATTTTCTAGACCTTCAAAAGCTATTGTCTGAACCATGATCCTATATTGAGGTTTTTCTTCACGAATAAAACTATTGCTAATATCAATGGGGTTGGGCAGTAGTTTTTTATGCAGCATTTCTTTCTCATAAACATCATTTGCATCACTAAGGTATTTATCATAAACAGCAATAGCACCATGAAAGGCTCTAAAGGGAAGAGTGATGTATTGTCTAGTATCAATAAATTCACTGTTTCTTTCATCAAATATAATCGTCAACATACTATCCGATATATAGAATGGCTGATTCTCGTCAATGCCTTGGAAGGGTCTACTAAGAATTTCCTCCTCAAGATGGTTCTTTAATATATACTGAACCACCCCTTCATTGACCATTTGAGTTCCATCAGCACCTTCTACAAACAGATCTTTTATACTAAGCTTATCACCTGTTGTTAAATCATACAAATAGGTCTGGACTTTATATTCATACTCGCCATCACTAAGGATTTCATTATAATGAATAGTGATTGATAAGATATTGTTGTAGTTGGCAGGTATAGAAAAACCCCACCATTTTTCAATCTTTTGTATTGGCGTATTCAATTCAGCAGATTCTTTGTTTAGCATAAAGAGAGCGTTATCAATATAGTTTTGAGCCTCTTTCCACAACTCCTTATTGATTTTATCTTCAATACTTTTGTCCAGGAGCCCTTTTATCTCAGGACAGCTCACCGATATATTACAGCTAGGTGACTCTTTTGTATACTCCCTTGACTCAACTTCAATAGCATTTAAATAAAGGTATTTCCTTGGTTCAACAGGTTGAAATGAAACTATACCTTCACTAGCAGCGTTCTCTGTCCTTACTACAGGTTCTGAATAACATGAAGTAAAGATAAAAGATGAGATGATTAGTATTGCAAGTAATTTAGTTTTAATCATATCCATCACCTCATTTCACTGAAATATATCCACTTTCCTCTGCTACCTTTTGTCCCTCCTGACTTAAAAGCCATTTAAGCAGAAGCCTTGCGGAAGAATCCGCTGCTTCATCTTTTCTCAAAACTGCATAGTAGGCACTGCTGAGGGGATACCTATTGCTCTTGATGGTTTCTTTATCAGGTTTTACACCATCCACTCCAATAAGCTTTATGGTATCTCTGGTATACATTGTATTGGCATAATAATATACTGAATAACCTAATGCCTTTTGGGAATTGTCATAACCTGCTACCCGCTCAATCAGCTCTCCCATGCCTTCGGGTTTAAACTCTGTTGGAGCATCCATTATCTCTAAGTTCTTCATCACCAGATTTTCCATGATGGTCTGACTCCCGGAATTTTTAGGACGTTGATAAGGTATGATCTCTATATCTTCTCCCCCAACCTCTTTCCAGTTGGTGATCTTGCCTTGATAGATATCTTTAATTTCTTGTAGTTTTAGGGAGCTTATGGGATTTTGTGTATTGACTAGAAATACAAAAGCGTCCTTTACTACAGGAATAACCTCAAGCTCAATTCCCTTCTCCCTAGCCAGTCGAAGCTCTTCATCAGAAGGTTCTGTCACGAAAATAATGTCTGCATCACCTTCTATCAAGTTTACATAGGCAGGATGGGTTTTATTGTGTACTACAAAACTTTTTGCTTCATCTTCCGTCATTTCAAGTAACCCCATTACGATTCCCTCTGATAAGGGTATGGTAGCGGTTGAACCGTCAATTTTAGGAAAACTTTCCTGAGTAAAGTTTACTTTAACTGGATCACTTAAAACACCCTCTTTGCCAGTGGGCTGAGTAGACCCACAGGCAACTAGTACAAAAATTCCAGCCAATAATAACAATGTAAATAAATTCATTTTTCTTTTCAAATCTCATCACTCCTTTTCCATATTATTCTATCTTTTTCACCTCTAGTTGTATTATATAAAAGCATCCTATTTCAATAGACGCTCATGGCCAAATAAAAGTTTCAAATTTATGGAAAAAGTTTTTATCTCCAAAGGACATAAAAAAACCTCTACTGTATCAAGTGAAATAACTCAATACGCCAGAGGTTTTCATAAGCAAATCCTGTAACTATTTTGATTTTCTCCCACTACTTCTCTATAAGCTTTCCAAGATTGCGGGATTTGTTACTACTACTTAAAATAGACTGTATAACTGCTGAACGCATTCCCCCATCTTCTAGAGCCTTAACACCTTCGATGGTTGTGCCTCCAGGTGAACACACCATATCCTTTAATGCTCCTGGATGTATTTCTGTATCCAAGATCATTTTAGCTGCTCCTAACACAGTTTGAGCTGCTAAACGGTAAGCTGTCACTCTTGGCAGTCCCTCAAGCACAGCACCATCCGTCAGTGCTTCAATGAACATAGCAGCATATGCCGGTCCTCCTCCGCTAAGTCCAGTTACTGCATCAATTAATTTTTCAGGAACCCATTCTACGATTCCTACAGATTCAAATATTTTTTCTGCTTCTCTCTTTTCCTCTTCAGTAAAAGTAGTATCAGAACAAAACACAGTAGCCCCCGCTCCCACCATAGCTGGTGCATTAGGCATAGTCCGTAACACACGAATATTTGCATTTGCCCACTGGGATAAAGTATCACCACTGATACCTGCAACAATTGAGATCAATGGCTTTCCATCAAGGTATTGCCCTATTTCATTTAAAACAGCCTTTGTAATATTGGGTTTTACACCAAGAAGTATCATTTCAGATGTACTACAAACTTCTGCTAAATCAGCAGCAATCTCTACACCCTTCTCTCTAGCATGATTCTTTGCTTTTTCATTGATGTCAAAGACAATCATAGCAGAAGCTTCTAATACGCCACTGTCAACAATACCATCTAATATAGCCCCTGACATATTACCACAGCCAATAAATCCTAGTTTCTTTTTACTCATATAAATTCGCTACCTTCCTTAATTATTATTTTTCTGGATATCTGTTTTGAATTGCATCTAAATATTCCTTACCAAATAATTTCACATAGTCCTCAATAGCAGCTTCTATTGCTTTTACCCCTTCTTGACCTAGTCTTGCCTTCATTGTATTGCCTACAGTATGTAGAAGATGCGCAGTATGAAAATTAAAGTCTTTTACACAGCTATTACCTAATTGAGCTTTTTTTTCTTGGACTTGTTTGATTTCTTCTTGAGTCATTGGTATCTTCCAGTCAAATTCACAACAGTCAGCACCCCAGCTGATATTTTTAATTACATCTACATGAAAGTCATCTCGGAAGCCGTTGAAGACCGCTTCATCAATCGTTACGCAATAATACTTTCCATATTCTAACAAATTATGTTTTTCCCATGCATCCTTCCAAGCACATTTTGTGGCAAGGGTTACTAAGGAATCCTCACTCCTTAGTATGCTATTTTCCATTTCCCCCTCCTTTGGACGCCATTCCCCATAAGCCTGACTATTTACTAAGTTCAATTCATCTCCATTGGCAAGGGCATTTTTTGCCATACGCTGTCCACGTTCCCTGCCATACTGAGTTATGGCATCTACCATAACCTTTTCTCCTTCTTCACCAGCAGATAAGATAGCATATTTTGCTAGAAGTGCAAAAAGTGTGGCATGATGCTCGATCCCACATACTACTTCTTTCCTATGATCCCCTTTTTGATTTACTGACATGGCTTCTCTCCTTAAAAACATTACACACTTCTTTCTGTGGAAAGTGGTGTAGAATTATTATTATTCTATCATTTTAAGTCTTTACATACTTTGTGTCAACATCAATCACCTTAATTCCCTTCGGATTACATGAGTATTTTTTACTGGTTGAAACCCCTATAAAGACAATAATTAGACCTATAAAAACCACCAGCTTTTGCCAATGGTTTTTATAAATTAACGACGATAAACTACTTTCCCATTAATTATCGTTAAAAGAACTTTTGAGTTAATATCAAAGGGCATACCATCAAAAACTACTAAATCAGCATCATATCCTTCTTGAAGCTTTCCTATTCTTTGATGACATTCCAGTATTTCAGCCGGATAGGTTGTGACGCATTTCATAGCATCTGCCTCACTTAATCCCTCCGAAATGGCTAATGCCGCAACAATTCTTAATTGGTCAATCAGATTGTAAGGGTGATCTGTTATCAAAGCTACCTTGACCCCTACATCGATTAAATCTAATGCACAGGTATAATCCCTCTTCTTTAGTTCAATTTTCAACCTCGGTGTCAGCATAGGACCAAAGGCCACAGGAACTTCTCTTTCTTTTAAGTACTCCTTTACCAAATTGGCTTCCGTACCATGTTCAATTACCAACTTACTAATACCAAACTCTTCTGCAATCCGGCAGGCTGTCACAATATCATCTGCCCTATGGGCATGAGCCCTTAAGGAAATCTCTCCCTTCAGCAGGGGAATTACTGACTCAAGTTGAAGATCCCGCTCTTTTATTTTATTATTTTCCTTCTGTACCATATAATCCTGTGTTCGCATAAACAACTCTCTAATTAAGGCAGCAGTAGCCATTCGAGTGACAGGAGCTTTGTTCATTTTTCCGTAGGTGCTCATTGGATTTTCCCCTAGAGCAATTTTTAATCCTACTGGGTTTCTGATGATCATTTCATCGATAATCTTTCCATGGGTTTTGATGGCGGCACTCAGCCCCCCTACTGCATTATTACTGCCGGGACCTGTCATCACAGTAGTGATCCCTGATTTTACCGCGTCCAGAAAAGCAAGGTCAAAGGGATGAATAGCATCTATCCCCCTCATATGAGGTGTTACAGGGTCGGAGGTTTCATTATTATCAACACCAATTTTTCCTGTTGCTTCTTCAATAATACCTACATGGGTATGACAGTCAATTAGACCCGGCATAATATACTTTTCCTCTACATCAATTACTTCTGTAGTGCTGGTATCACCCTCTATTTTTTCTGAGACTTGATTTATCTTTCCTTGGCGAATGAGTAGGTCTTTTTTGGTAATGCTATTGTCTTCTGTGCTTATCAATAAAGCGTTTTTTATCAAAAGAGATTGCAACATGATCACCTCAACATAATTAGTCAATATTCTTTATTATGTACATAAAAAAATCCCCCATACAAGGAAAAATAGAAAATAAAGCAAAGCGATGTTGTTTATCTATATTTAAAATAGCCTTTTATAAAATAGATAAAAACCTGTATCAAGGGCATTTCCCTCTTCAACAGGTTTTTAAAATAAAAATTTTTTTAGATTTTGATGTAAATATTCATTAAAAACGTCCAACAATAACATCTGATTCATCCAATATTCCTGCTTGCACCAATGCACGCTGGAAGGATGTAGCTTCTCTTGAAATACGAACTGTTGCACCAGAAATGGTATCCATAGAGTTTTGTACTGTACGGGTTGCACCGGAGGCAGTATCAACACCAAATTGGTTGTTATCATTTATTGCAGCTGCATATCGTGGATTCGACCAATCAACTAATGATGTGAGTTCTTTTGCATCTTTTCCTATAAGGTAGCTCTCTATAGCGCGATAGTTACCATCCCATCCACCATTACCATAGTATGCATATTTGACAGCTAAAGGCTGAGGAGCATCTGCCTCAAATTCAACACCTAAAGCTTCTAAGAATTCCTTTACGCTAGAAGCTTCAGTAATATTTTCTAATACGCCACGATCATTTATAACATGAGACCATGGACTAATATTTAAAAAGTTATTATCTGCTAAAGCCTCCCAATCATCTGGTTTTAGTAAGCCGGTACTAGATGTTCTAACAGTAGGAACACTTAACCCATTTCCTATTGTCAATTCCCCAACCGGCGTACTAAAATCAAAGTCTTGAGCAAACTTCATTTCAAACTGATATCTAGCAATAGGGTCCACCAATACAGCAGCCACTGTTTGATCTTCATCAACTGCAACGGCATAGAAGGACATCATATCTGCTGTATAGATTGTAAACATAGAGTTACCCGGCTGATAATTTTCCCCTGGAACAGCTGGTGTTGGATCTACTGAAAAATCAACATCCACATAAGCATTACCACTTTGTCTCATCGTCCAATATCCATCCATTTTTACAAAAAATCTCATTTCTGCATCAAGAATAGTACCATCATCGTCTAACTCAAGTAGGGTCTCAATATATTGATCAGCGTCTTTTAGTTCCACGCCATTAACTTCTCCCTGCCATGAATAACCCACGTATCTCCCTGCTAGAGAAGATCCTGCTTCTCCATTAGATTCCCCAGATCCTTGGGAAGTTTCAGTGTTACTACACCCAGCAATTGTAAATACCAACATCACAGCTATTAATACAGCAAATAATCTCTTCATTTTTTTCTCCTCCTTACCAATTAGTTTGTTTTTTTACACTATTAATTACTATACATTAAGTATACTTTGTAGTACTGTTTTCACAATTCTAAGTCTATTCCTTTGTGATTTTCATTTCTACATCCCGAGGTAATGCTAGACCACACTCCACTTCTATCGCCTTAATAATTCCTGTAGGTACAGGACAGGCTAAATGCTTACAATGCTTATTGGCTGATTCATACACCTTTGAGTCAGTGAATTTCATAAAACATTCATTGGCTCCGTTGATTCCTTGAAGTTCTTCCTCCATTTTCTTTACATGGGGACAGGCAGACTCTATAGCCACATCAACAGTCCTTCTATCTTTTTTTGAAACAGTTATTTTTGTTTCTAGTCCACACACCCCTGGTTTGATGATTGCAGTAGACACTGGATCACTCACCCCCTGTGTATTATTTGGTAATCATAGGCGTTAACCTAACACATTTACTACCAAAATTCTCTCCAAATGTCATCCTGAGGGTAGCGAAGGATCTTGGGATAATGAAGGATGACAAATTATGTTTTAAGTTAACGCTAATGACCTGTAATTATACTTTACCCTAGATTTATTTGATAAAACAGTGAATGCCAAATTCTTACTGTTATCTCCCACTTACTTTGCAGAAAATAACCTAGCCATCAATATTCATGCAAAAATGATTTGAGTTTTCTTCCTAAAAACTTTTTTGGATGTTCTCCAATAATCTACATTTGTCTACCCTATGAAAGCGTTGTAATATATTAAATGAATATTATAAATAACTATTGTATGTTTATTCTGTCTGTGTTAATATATATTCTGTTGCATAATTATAATCATAAAAAAGGAGCTTAAATATGATATCAACTAATCGTCGTGACAGCAGCAGATCTTTATTTCTTTTTTTAATTCCATCATTTCTTGGAATACTTTTATTCATGACACCTATCTCCTATCACGGAGAAATTACCATCCCTATTGCAATTTTATCCAACTTATTGCTTGATACTTTTGCAGACTTGTTTCCTTTCATAGTCACAGCCTTGATGGGTATTTGTGTTCTTGGGACTGTGGTCAATATGATTTGGAAACCCGCGTTTATCAGTACCCAAACATTCGCTAAAAATCTATTTAATGTTTCTCCTCTATGGATTGGACTAAGAATTTTAGGCTTGATTTTTGCCATTTCTTCTCTTTTTCAATTAGGTCCTGAATGGATATGGTCTGAAGATACTGGTGGATTACTACTATATGATTTGTTGCCTATTTTATTTTCTGTATTTTTATTTGCAGGTATGTTTTTACCATTATTATTGGACTTTGGCTTACTAGAGTTTGTAGGTACTTTATTAAGTAAAGTTATGCGTCCTATCTTTACATTACCTGGACGTTCCTCAATTGACTGCATTGCTTCTTGGCTGGGGGATGGCACCATCGGTGTCCTCTTAACAAGCAGACAGTATGAAGAGGGATATTATACAAAACGGGAAGCTGCTGTGATAGGAACTACGTTTTCTGCTGTTTCCATCACCTTCAGCCTTGTGGTAATATCACAGGTTAATCTTGGACATCTTTTTGTTCCGTTTTATCTAACAGTAACACTTGCTGGAATTGTAGCTGGTATCATCATTCCTAGAATTCCGCCTCTATCGAATAAACATAATAGTTATTTTAAGACCAATGATTATAACAATATTGAAGAAATTCCAGGTAACTATACACCCTTTCAGTGGGGCTTAGAACAAGCTGTATCAAAAGCTGGCAAAAATACATCTCCTTCACAATTCTTTAGAAGTGGTGTTGAAAATGTATTAGATATGTGGTTAGGTGTTACCCCTATTGTTATGGCTATGGGGACTCTAGCTCTGATTATTGCTGAGTTCACCCCTGTTTTTCAATGGTTAGGCTTGCCTTTTGTTCCAATTTTAGAGCTGCTACAGGTTCCAGAAGCTGCTTTTGCTTCTCAGACGTTAGTCGTAGGATTTGCAGACATGTTCCTTCCTGCCGTTATAGGCAGTAGAATAGAAAGTGAATTAACTCGATTTGTCGTTGCATGTGTCTCAGTTACACAATTAATCTATATGTCCGAGGTAGGTGGACTTTTATTAGGTTCCAAAATTCCCGTAAGCTTTAAAGAATTAGTCATTATCTTTATTGAACGTACACTGATCACATTGCCAATTATTGTATTAGTAGCTCACATTATATTTTAATTTGTCCAAAGCATATGCATCATTAGTTCTGACAATATCAGAGATATCTGGTGTTGTTCTATAGGAAACTTTAAATCCTATAACAAAGATATAAAGTCAAAAGGAGCTATATCTATTTCATAATAGATATAGCTCCTTCACTATTACAGCTATTCTTATAATATACCCAATACAGATAAAGCTATGGGAAGCCAGATGGTTACTACCATAATCATACATACTTGAATTAACCCTGTAGACTTGGACATTTCACCTATCTTGTAATACCCTGTCATGTAGGTTAGAAGAGGCACAGTATCCAGTGGAAGTAAATAACAGTTGGCTACACATAAGCCCAGTGTCATAATCATCAAAACTGGACTAATGTTAGCTATTCCTGCTAATTCAACTAGGGGAGCTACCAACATAGTTATTAGTGCAGGTGCTACAGGAACAAATACTAGCATAGAAAATACTACTACAGCTACAATAAAAACCAACCCATATACAGGAAGATAAATAGCCTCGGGTAGTACTGTAGCTGTGATCCAATTGCTCACTCCATTAGCAACCAGAGCATTTCCAACTGATATGATAGTACCCACTAAAAAGAAAGCTGGCCAGCTAACACTATCTAAAAACTCCTGCCATGTTAATATAGAGATCTTAGGTAAAAAAAGAAAAGAGAAACCGACGATTGCTACTAATGTTATATTAAAGGCTGGTATCCAAGAACTTAACACCCATAGTACAAACATAATGCTCACTAAAGACAATACATATCTTTCACTGAAACTTAGCTTAGCTGGTACATGCAGTGTTTCTATGTATTGACGGATATCTTCCTGAGATAATTCTACTGGAGGATATATCTTGATAATGATACGCCAAGCTAAAGGAAGCATAATAAGGACTATCGGTATCCCACAAACCATCCACTGTACAAAAGTAATCCTTATACCAGTTAATTGCTCCAATAAATTTATACTCATTAAATTTAATGATGATCCAGCAGGGGTAATCATTCCACCAATCATACTTGCTACTGGTAATCCAATCATAAATGCTTTTCCAGTAGCCTTTCTTTCTGATTCATTGGTATAAATATTCAAAAACTGTAGCGTAATGGTAATAAACACCGCCGTAGTAGCTACATTAGAAACAATAGATGATATCAAGGCCGCACAGATCATAATGGATAACAAAATCCTTTTGACATCTTTGCCAAAAGAAGACATGATTTTCACCAACAGACGTTTGGATAATGGAACTTTTGTTATGGCTGCAGAAATACCAAAGGATACTAAGACGAAGAAAACAATAGGATTTGTATAACCACTTAGGGCTCCAGGAATACCAGGTACTGCCTTAAAGAGTGCCAATAATGCAATACCAAGTATGCAGGTTACCCCTATAGGTATGGGCTCTGTTATTAATAGTATCAACACAGCAATAAGAATTCCTAAGGTATTTCTCCCTGCTACCGTTAATATATCACTAGTTGGAATAAAGTTCATACCAATTAAAATGGTAATTGCTGACAATAAACCAAGCACTTGTATTTTTTTCATATAACTACCTCCGTTGATATAATAGAAGGCGCATATATACATATTGTATTTTTTGCGCCTTCTACATTGTTTTAGTATACAAGTTTTAGTTATTTAGCGGCATTACGAGCAGCAATCTCTTCTTGCATATCCTTTAAATTTTCTGGTGTAATTTTATATAGTACTAATATGATGATTAAACCTACACCGATAAATATAGAAGGAACTAATGCAATACCATTTTTGATTCCTCTTATTAGTTCAGGTGTTGCTGCCATATCTGCAACATAGCCAGCAGAAGCTAACACAGCTGTTATAACAATACTTCTTACGAAAATCGCTACTTTTATAGGGAAACTGATTAGAGACATGATAAACCCACGAGCATTTTTTCCAGTCTTCCATTCGCCATAATCTACAGTAGCAGAATACATTGCCACACCTAAAGCATCAGGCATACCATAACCTAAATAAGCTACAAACATAACGATCATGAAGGATAAATAATTCATTGGTAATATCCAAACAGCCATTAGTCCGATGATAAACAAAGCTAGAGATAAAATGTACGTATTTTTTTCGCCGAATTTTTTAGCAAGAGGTGCTGTAAGCATAGCTCCAAAGAAACAAACTACATTTAATCCTGTCATAAATATAGTGATCATTGCTACATTGTCAACAACATATTTAAAGTAATAAAACGCTAAACCAAAGATTACGAATCTTCCTAAGTATCTTCCCAACTCAGCTAACATAAGTCCGATCAATGGTGGGTTGACAACAATTTGCTTTAACATTTCACCAGTAGACATTTTATCTTCTTGTTTAGCTGTTTGTGTAGTCGTTCCAGAATGTGCATAATCTTTTGTCATAGAATACAAAATCCAGTTACTAAGAACCATAATAGTTCCTGTAATTACTACTGTAAGTGTAAAGCCAATAGACGGATTACCCATACGTGCACCTATAGCAGTAGCCAGTTTAAAACCAATCAGTGAGAATCCGATAGCACCTAATGAGTTAAACATACCTCGATTTGATGCCATAGATATTCTTTCTTCTCTTACCGTAGTCAAAGAATTGTTCATGGCAATATGCGCACCATAGTAAATATTCCAAATCAAATGACTGACAATAAAACCTATACAGATGATAATAGCATTAACATTTGGTGTGCCCATTTTTACAAACTGAAAAATGAAAAACAATGCCGCCAAAGGTGGGCCCACCAATAACCATGATCGATACTTACCACCAAATTTTAAATTGCTTTTTTCTAGTATAACACCCGCAGTAGGTACCCAAAGAATATCAAATATACTTGTAACCATTAAGATTGTTCCAACTAAAGCTACAGGGAGCATTGCAAAATCCGTTAAAAATGCTGCAAAGTAAAACACTTCCATACTTACAAACAACTGAAAACCAAAGGATGGTAACCCATAGAGATTAATAATAGACTTTTTTAAAGATGTACTTGAAGACTTACTTACATTTTCCATAATATCCCCCTTTAATTGTTTATTTATGATGCAGCGTTACAATTTAATTTTGAATTGTAACAATAATCTAAAATTAATTTTTAGTAATATTATTTAATCCAGCCTCGACATATTCTAACTCCTTCAGCTGCATTGGTGGTATATGCATCCCCTCCGATATATTGACAAGCTTCTTTTGTGACAGGATTACCACCTAAAATAATTTTTATATCATTTCTCAAGCCCGCTTCCTTCAAACCATCAACAGTATGCTTCATAGCCTCTAAAGCCACTGTTAAAACACCACTCATACCAACAATATCTGGTTGTACTTCTCTTACCTTATTCACAAAGGCACCTACTGATTGGTCTATTCCTATATCATACACTTCAAAACCGGCAGCACTTGCCATACTCTTAAAGATGTTTTTACCAATATCATGTAAATCCCCGTGAACAGTTCCTAAAAGAATTTTTCCTGTTTTGGCAGAAGTATCGTTTTTCAAAATTGGCTTTAATAAATCAAGTGCTTCGGAAAGTACTTCTCCAGAGAAAATTAAATCTCCCACAAAGTAATCTCCTCTTTCAAAACTATCTCCTACTCTAGCCATTCCTTTATGACATGCATCAATGACTTCTTGGACTTCCTTATCTGATGGATTCGTAGCTACAAATTTATTAAGTATTTTCATTACTTTTTTTTCTTCTAAGTCACCTATTGCTTTTGTCAACTGATCCCACTTAGCCATATCTATGATCTCCTCCTTTTTTATAATATCTATATATAATAAAGTTTATCATTAAATACATAAGTTTTGTACAAATAATTAAACTATTATGTTAGAAATTATAAATAATTACTGGAAATCATAGACGTTTTATTAAAGAAGTCTGGACCTACTATTTTGCACAAGCTTTATTCAATAGCTTAGTGCTGCTTATCAGTAGCCGATAAAGGCAGGTCTTAGCAACGTTTGGCTATTGAATAAAGCATCTGTGCATTTTTACTGAGAAATACTTCCTACAGAAAGAGGGAAAATATAAACTTATACATAAGCTCTTCGTAATTCTGTATTTTGTCAGCCTTTAAACCTTCGTCGCTGACGATAGGATTCTCTGCCTTATACTCTTCCCAGGTTTGATAATATTCTGACTTTATTTGCATCTTTTTACCTCCCTTCTTAATAGATTGCGTGATCTCTAACATACTCGGTTACTGCAATTAAGTTATCTATATTGACATCATCCATACTTAAAGCGGACTTATCAAACTCAAACATATACCCACCGCCAGGTGCTAAAATATCTATTAACTCCTTAGCTTTGTCAATACACTCTTCCTTCGTAGCAGTTTTAAGCAGTGTTAGTGGATATAACCCAGATATAATATGCTTTCCTCCAAGCTTTTCCTTAATGATTTTAGGATCACCATACTCAAATCTCATTCGGACTCTACCAGGAAGATCTGCAAGATAATCAATATATCTCATCCAATCATGTTCTACAAATAGGTCTACCCCTTGACCCGCTTCAACCATAGCGTCAATCACCTTTTTAAAGGTTGGCCAATAGAACTTGTCAAACTGCTTTTGATTTAAGTAAGGTGCCATATGTAATGGTATAAAGGCCTTCTTCAAAACAGATGGATTGGGATTCATATGTACCAATAACTTAATCATGTGTGGCGTAATAGCTTCACAAGCTTCTATAACCTTTTCTGGCATTCTTCTTACGTCCATGCTAACACCTGAGAAGGAACGTAAAAAGTCAGCTAAGAAATCAAAAGGTGCCTCTCCAAAACCATGGGTAGGTATTGCAGCATAACCGTACTTTTCAACAATTTTCCCTATTGTGCCAACATAGAAGCCAGCTTCATCATTATATGCTTTAAATGCTTTCCCTAAAGCAAGTGCTCTTTGTCCTGGGGATACGTCTAATGCCTTGTATAATCTTGGTAATAATTTATCCACCATCATTTTATAAGGATCTTGAATAAATTCATCATATTCCGATGGTTCTAAACATGCAATCTCAGGATGCTGCATTTGTCCCGAACTAGACATAATGATAGCTTTAGATCCTAACATTTGATAATGCATAGGATTTCGCAGAGTCATTGCTACAGGTATTAAGTCCCCGTAAAGTCTTGAACAAGCTTTATCATACACATCATAAACAATACTATTGTCCCATTGTGCTTGTTTTAAATCGTAACCTGCCAGTTGTATAGCTGCTTCCCAACCGATATTGTACATAATAGGTACTCGTTTAGGAATCCTTCCTTCGTACAGATCCGTAAATAGTTGTTGTCTATCCTTTTGGAGTTGTTTGATATCCGTCATGTATTTTCCCCCTTTTTATGATTGTAAAGTTTTACATAAAATACAACGTTTTCATTTTAATAAATTTTTTTTAAAAATTAAGATATTATACGCGTATAATTTTATATCTATATAATATTACATTTTTTTCAATATTGCAATATTTTTTTGTCAACGAGTATCAAAAATATGTTATACTTCTTTAAGGAAAGGAGTTTTTTTATGGCACAATATAAAAAAGGCATGGACACAAAACATAAAATTCTATTTGTTTCAAAAAAGTTGTTTGTAGAAAATGGTTACACCGATACCTCCTGTAAAAAAATTTGTGAAGAAGCTGATGTAAACTTAGGCCTTATTCACTATCACTATAAAAGCAAAAAAAATATCGCTTCCACGATCTATGGTTATTTTCTTATTGAAGTGAAGGAATTCGTAAAGCGAATAATGAGTGAGGAGTTCAACAATTATGAATTAAAGTATGCAACAGCTGTTGAAAATTGGATTTTTCTTAATTTACTTTTAGGTGACGAGCGCTATAGAAGATTCTACTATGAAATATGTAAAGAAAACTTTTTAGTAGATGAAAATACAAAAATTGTGGAGTTTTTTTATAAGTTACATGTCAACACCTATAACTTAAACATTACGCCAAATGAAGTGAAGTTAATTCGTGTTGCAAATGCATCACTTACCACGGGATTAGTTAGTAAGTATGTGGAAAATTATTTTAACATGACACTAAATGAACTATGTGAATATAAAATACGCAACATGTATCGTTTTATGAAATTAAAAGAGGATCAGATTGATGATATCGTTCATGTTTCATACGATACCTATAAAAAGATTGATGTGAAGCTAACAGATTACTTTAAACTAACTCAGGAAAGTTAGGCAGGAAGTTCCTTAGTACTTCCTTGACTTCTAAGAGTACACAAAAAACCCCTTAAATAGTGTCTATTTAAGGGGTTTAATATTTACTGGTTCACTTAATTAAATAACAGTAATATTTTCTGCTTGAGGTCCTTTTGGTCCTTGAACTACGTCGTAAGAAACTTTTTGACCTTCTTCAAGTGATCTATAACCGCTTGAATTTATTTGAGAAAAGTGTGCAAAAACATCTTTTCCATCTTCTCCTGTAATAAATCCAAATCCTTTTTCTGCGTTAAACCATTTTACTGTACCATTCATATAATATATACCTCCGAAATTTTATTCTTAAATTCATCGTAATAATCCACTAATAAAATCTCGATATAAGTATACTTAAAACATTTATTAAGCACTAATTGAAATATATTGGTGTTCCATTATTTACTATTCATTTAAGTTCTTATATAGTATAACATAACTAATTATACAAGGCAAGTTTTTTTTGGTTATTTTTAGTTGTTTTTAGTATGCACTATAGCTCTAAGCCCTTCGCCAATAATAAATTGCCAGTTGTGTCCGATCTCTTACCTGTAATTTTTCTAATATAATTGATAAGGTATTGCGTACCGTTCCTTCAGTAAGGAATAAATGCTCCGCTATTTCACGATTAGAAAGTCCCTGTACCACCAACTCTAGTATATCCTTCTCTCGAGGAGTCAATTCTTCAAATCCTTCTCTTTCAGGCTGCATTAAGGACTTGAGCACATCCGCATCTAATACTGATGTACCTGAAAACAAAGTGCGTAATTGCTGTGCCATACTAGAAACTTCTGTGGATTTAATTAAATAGCCCTCGGCCCCTGCTAAGATGGCAAGACGGATATTTTGTTCATCCTGAAAGGTGGTCAGCATCATCACCCGAACCTGAGGCCAATCCTTCTTAATCTGTCGTGTGGCTTGTATCCCATCCATAACAGGCATCCTTATATCCATTAATACCACATCCGGCAATGCGGACTGGCAACAGGCAATGGCTTCAGCTCCATTGCTGGCTGTAGCCATCACCTCCATATCCTCTTCACGAGAAAGAAGTATCTGAAGACTTTGACATACCAATAAATCATCATCTACGATTAAGATTTTCATATTACCCTCCTCCTTTAGCCTTCAAGCTTTCAGTGATCTTTTTTCCATTGGTAGAACACATATCAATTGAAATCCCTCGTCTGTATCAATGGATATACTGCCACCTACAGCCTTAGCCCGCTGTCGAAGGTTTCTAATTCCTATACCATCGCTATCCCCACTACCACCTATACCATCATCATGTATAGATAATCGTACAATGTGAGGGTTAACATCTAAAGATATGTTTACTTTTGTGGCTTTCGCATGACGTGCTGCATTTGTTAAAGCTTCCTTTAAACAGGGTTCAAGTATACTCCACAAATAAGCAGGTACGCTAGAAGTATCTCCATAGCTTTGAAAATGGATGGGGCACATAGTAAATCCGTTGCATATTGCCTTAAGTCCCTCAAGCCCTATCATCATTACTGGTTTCATATTATGTACTCTCTCCCTTAAATAAAGAGCACTATTGGAGAGGCGTTGTTGTGCCTGAACAAACATATCCCTGGCCAAAGGGTTTTCTTCCTTCCATAGCTGTTCAAAGGCTTGCAGTGCCAATACAGCAGCAGTAAGTTCATGCCCCACATCATCATGCAATTCCTGAGCAATCCGATTCCGTTCAGCTAGTTCTGCCATTCTAGCTGTTTGAACATTGGCTAACAATAATTCACCTTTCAAGCTTTCCAGTTCATATCGATCCCGACGCTGTTGGTCTGCTTCTTGTCGATATATATTGGTTTCTAAAGACCAGCTGCGAATAGTCCATCCTGAAAGCACTGCTACAGCAAGGACAGCAATTAAAGGTATAGACATCTGAAAATAAATAAACATCCAAATAAGTCCAGGTACTAAAAACCACAGCTTTCCTATAAGCATTCCTTCAAACAATGGCATAGCTAGCCCGAAGGCGGCATAGGACCAAAATGGTATCGTGACTAAACAAGCGGCCTGGTCAATGATTACCATCCATCCAGATAAGCTAAAGCGCCAACGAGCTACTGCCATCATCATTAAAAATAGCAAAAGGACTACCCCTATTTCACTATCATGGTCCCTTAGCCATAACATGCACAGCAGAAATAGTCCTAGTATCCGCCAAAGAACAATACTAGCTTGTGGAGTCCATATTTCCCATTCCTTCGTCATATTTTTACACACCTTTTTGCAAGATTCACCTTCATCTATATAAAAGCAGTATGACATTTATCCTTAGGTTGAACAAATACAATGAAAGGTATTCACGCCAACTTTCTTCTACTACCCAATAATAAAAATGCTATACTAAACATCATCATCATAGCCAAAGGAAGTCCTAAATCAATTATTGAGGCACCACTTATAACAAGTATGATCCCTTCAGTTAACCAGTAGGTAGGTAATAGCATAGCTATACGTTGCAAGAGTTCCGGCATAATTTCAACAGGCCACATCACGCCCCCCAGCATACCTATCAACATGACTACACCACCGAATACGCTAGTGGCTGCCTCTTTGTTACGAAATAAAGAATACCAAGCCAAAGAAAGTCCAATGGCTGTCATAGAAAAGAAGGAGTAAATGATAAATAGCAGCACTGGAGAAATTAATTTTCCACCATGTACAGCTACACCAACTATTACCACCACAAGGTTTACTGCTATTAGTATAATGGAATAGGCTAGAAGGTTTTGCCATAAATATTGGAAATGCGTTACTGGTGCTACCCCAATTCGTAGCAATGTCTTATTCATTCGATCTTCCATAATAACGCTTGCTAGCCTAGCAGCGATAAACAATAGTAATAATCCATAATATTGAAAACCTAGAGGTATCGGAAGCCACTCCCCAACCGGTAGAAATACAGAAGCTATTGGTAGAATCAACAAAAACACGACATTGGAGGGTTTACGGAAAAAACGCTTAAAAACAAAGGTAAATATGGTCATGCCAATTTCCTCCTTCCAATATAGGTAGCCACCATTACCATTGCCACTGAAGCTGCTATTAGAATACCTAGATTTATCACTACTTTATCCATACTTTCTCCAACCATAAGGGCATAAACCGCATTCTGCCCTAGAGAAAGTGGGTTTCCATAGGAAGATAAAAAGCCCAAAACTCCAGTGTCCGGCATAGGAAACCAAACTCCCGCTAAAGCCATTGACACTAGGCCGTATGCTGTACCTAGTCTCTCTGCAGACTTATAGTTTTTTACTCCAAGCACTAAGACTAAGAATACCAGCTGGCTTAGCATGGAGAGCGTCAGTAATACTATTAATACTAATACCATATTACCCCAATCAACACCATATACCCATCGGGTAAAGAAAACCATAACTGTTCCCTGTAATGCACTAAATACGGTGCAGGTGAAAAGGATGGAAAAAGCATGTTGATGTGCCTGATATGGCAGAGAGTACATTCGCCATTTTTTAGAAGAAATTAAATCATCTCTAACATATTCCATTGTATAAAATCCCCCATAAAGCTGAAAGCCTAGAACCATAGTTAGTGCAACGCCATTCATGACAGGCACGCCAAGTGCATCTACTGCATTACCTGCTATCATCCCCAGTACAGTGATCAAAGCCAAAGGGGTTATCAACAATATGATCATCCCAAGGTATCCTCTAAGCATTCTGCGAAACATAAAGTAACTAGTCCTTAAAATCATCTTACTCCTCCCCCTTATCTCTTAATTGTTTACCAGTAAGGGTTAAAAATACATCCTCCAGAGTGGGTTTTTCTGCACTAATAGAAAGCACACCCCCAGCTTCCCTAGCAATAGAAAGCACTCTATCAAGATTGCCAGACCCTACATGGGAGATAATTTGTATTTTCTTACCCATTTGTGTTACCTGTTTCACCCCATCAAGTTTACGAAGTCTTTCTAAAAGCTCTTCTGTGGGCTCTGCCACCTCCAGCTTGATCTTTTCTTCATGCTGAATTTTTTCCACCAATTCATCTATAGTTCCCTGAGCGATGACATGCCCTTGATCCATAATCACTACTCTAGAGGCAATGGCTTGAACCTCCTCCATATAATGCGTGGTATAAAGAATGGTTGTACCTTGACGATTTAGCTCCCCCACAGTTTCGAGAATATGGTTACGGGATTGAGGATCAATCCCTACAGTAGGTTCATCCATAATTAAAAACTTTGGTCTATGGACAAGGGCACAGGCGATGTTCAATCTCCTTTGCATACCTCCTGAAAATTTAGCAGGCAGCTTCTTACTATGCTCTGCGAGACCAACAAATTCTAGTGTTTCATCTACACGTTCCTTTAACTTATTTCCCTTTAAACCATAAATACCACCAAAAAATTGCAGATTTTCTCTGGCGGTTAAGTCCCCAAAAACAGTGATCTCCTGAGTAACTAGTCCAATTTGATGCTTGATTTCAAGCATATGGTTTTTTTGTGATTTATCAAATACATGGATTTCTCCAGAATCGACGGAAACTAAACCTGCTAAAGAATGAATCAAAGTAGTTTTTCCTGCCCCATTGGGCCCTAATAACCCTAAGATTTCTCCATCAGCAATATCAAGATCAACATGATCTAGCGCTAAATGTGTACCATATCGTTTCACTATATTTTTCATATATGCGATAGCCATAAAAGTACCTCCCTAAATAAGATTATTTTATATCATTATCTTATCAAGTAGGTTTCATACTGAGTAGTGACAAATGTAATGAATGTAATACATAAGTTTAAAGGCTGCAAATGAACAACATTCATCTACAGCCTTTGTATGTATGCAAGGTATAGCATATTAGAGAGCTTCATTTCCATAATTCACTTCAAAATAATCCCCTTCTTGCAGCTGAAGGTGCCCAGACTCATAAAGCGCTCCATCCAGGGTAAGCACCACTTTTTCAACACCAAAATTAAATCCTACTGTATTTACAATGCTTTGGATCACCAATGATTCATATCCAGCCCCCAGATTCATTTCATTGACAAAGTTACTTGATAAATCTACTATAACCAGCTCTTCCTCAGCATTATATGAAAAAGATTGCAGTGTAACATTTTCACTCAATACTGGAGATATAAACTCACTATGGGAACGTTGCAGATACTCCGTATATATGGGTTCAATTTCATCATTGGTATGAAAAAAGATGTCAAAGTCCCTATAAATCACTTGCTCACTTTCAAAGTCAGGATAATAACAACGAAGTAAATAAGTAGTGTCGGTTTCCTTTTCAATGGTTGCAAGGGCTGTAACTACCTCATGATCCTCGGTTTCAAAAACCGATAGCACCATACCTATCCCCTCAACATAATAGGTTTTTGTCTGTGTGTTTTCAGATCCTTCTGTCGTCACTTCTAATGCTTCATAGTTGCCGGAGGGAGTTTCAATAGCAACATTCATTCCTGTTATTTCCCTTGTGCGCCCATCTGGCAATGTCCAATTTGTCCCCACCTGAATAGGCTCCATCAAAAGAATTTCTCTCTCCTCAGTAATATTTGCATCCGTATAATCTGCTAGATAATAGGCTTCTTCACGACTTAAAACCAGTTCTAAAGCTCCCTCACGATACTCTAGTATCTGCACCACGGTTGTCCCAGTGGTATGCGTACGAATTTGCGCTCTCTCATTACCTATAAAGTCAAAGTAAGTCTCCCTTTCTGCAAACTCCATCCCAATTCCTTCATAAGTGAAATAAGTGTTGGCCAAAAAAGGATAAAAATCTTCAATCGTTTTTTCCAGTTCACCATTATCATCTATCGGAGGAGCTTCCGGTGGAGTTTGAGTCCGACACGCTGCAAGAAAAATTAAAACAAACAATAAGATAGCTAATTTTTTCATCTACTATCACCCTCTTTTTTAGTTTTAATATACCCATCTTAAATGTTTTATATCACTTAGAGAAGAAGATCCTGTGAAATCAACTTCTTTTGAGGGACTGAAGGAGACTGATTCAACAGAGACATTAAAGAATTTTTATATCTTGACAATTTGATCAAACAAATATAAACTATACATAGATCGTCGATGCATAGTTGAAGGAGGTATTGAGATGAAAATTGATAAAGATCTTATGAAGGGTAGTACAACAATGCTAATACTTAATTTGCTAAGTAATAGTGACATGTATGGTTATCAGATGGTAAAGGAATTAGAAAAACACTCTGATAATACTTTTACTTTAAAGGAGGGTACTATGTATCCAATTCTTCATTCATTAGAAAGTGAAGGTATGGTTGAGGCCTATTGGAATGAAGGTACTTCAGAACGCAAACGAAAGTATTACCATATTACCAGTAAGGGCAAGAAGTTGCTAAAGGAAAAGAAAAAGGAATGGGAGCTTTATAGTAAGACCGTTAATAAGGTGATGGGTGGTGTTTGCTTTGAATAAATGTATTATTGATTTTTTGGATAAGGTTTGTGGACAGATAAAATATAAAAATGTCTTAGGAAATATTTCAGAAGAATTAAAATCTCATATTTACGAACTAGCAGAGGGCTATATAGAGAGGGGAATGAGTGAGGATGAGGCAGTACAAAAATCAGTAAATCAAATGGGTGACCCTGTTGAAATAGGGAAAAAGCTCGATAAAACCTATAGGCCTAAAACTGAATGGTCAATCATATCATTACTTAGTCTTATGGTTTTAATTGGGGGAATCGCTTTGTTTTCCATTGCTAGTGATCAGGCTTCATTCATGCATCTTAGTCACTATGTGAGATCCTACTTAGTTTATACACTCATAGGCATTGGTATATGTACTGTTTGCTATTTCTTTGATTATACTAGACTTGAAAAATATTCACTGCCGATTTTCATAGGCACTATTGTTTTTTTATTTACGATTCAAAAACTTGGACACCAAGTGAATGAAGTATCCTATGCACGAATAGGGGGATTAACCTTTAATCCTGTATCCATAGCACTGCCGCTTTGGCTTCTATCCTTTGCAGGACTTGTAAGTAGATGGGCTACCGGAAGTATCAAAGGGATGTTAAAAATATTAGGATTAGCATCTTTAGCTGTACTTACATTACTAGCACAACCCTCTTTTTCAAGTGCCGTCTTGCTTAGCAGCGGACTAATCATTATTATTACAATAGCAGTTATGAACAAAGAGTTTGTTGGAAATAGAAAGAGAATTTTAATCTCCATTTATGGAGGTGCAGCTTTGGTAATGTTCTCTTTATTGTTCCGTATATTAAGGCAAGGCAGTTATATTGCAAACAGATTGTTAGTATTTTTAAACCCTAGTCTGGACCCCCATGGAAACGGGTATATTAATTTGCTTTTAAATGAGGTGTTATCTGGGGCTAAGTTCTTTGGCAAGAGTGATAATCTTTACTTAACTATTGAAGGAATAAATAGAATAGCATTACCAGAAGCAAACACAGATTTTATCTTTGCCTATATTGTAGGTGCCTTTGGCTGGGTAGTAGGTATCAGCACGATTATCGTTATAGTATTAGCTGTAATCCGTATGTTTTTAGCAACAAGAAAAATTAGGCATCAATATGGTAAATACTTAGCCTGCTCCATCATATCTGTATTTACATTACAGGCATTGGGAAATATATTAATGAATGTAGGAATGGCTCCTATATTAGGTTTCTCTTTACCCTTTATCTCCTACGGTGGCACTAATTTTGTTGCAAATATGGCTTTAATAGGGGTATTGTTGGGGGTATATCGTAGAAAAGACTTGGTTATGGCAGAACAAGGACAGTTCAATGTTTAGTACACCAAGAACCTATCACTTAAGTGCTAGGTTCAACTGTTTTAAAACTTGACTATGTTAAATGCTACTGTTGATTTTTGGTTAGATAATTACAGTAACAGCCGATGTAGGCTTTGTCATCCTGAAGGAACTGAAGGATCTTGGTTAATAGCACTGATTATAAGATCCTTCGCTACCTCCAAATTTTTCTCTACTTCCCATAACCATCTGGGTGTCCTTGATGCCATTTCCATGCACTAGCTATAATTTCTTCTAGAGAAGCATGTTTAGGGTTCCATCCAAGCTCTGTTATAATCTTTTCTGAAGATGCAATCAAAATTGCCGGATCTCCTGGACGGCGACCTGCCACTTCTGCTGGGATTGCGTGTCCTGTAACCTTCCTTGCAACTTCTATCACTCCTTTTACGCTAAAGCCTTCCCCATTTCCAAGGTTATAAGTAGCGCTCCTATCTCCCTTTCGCAGTTTATCTACAGCTAGAATATGGGCATCTGCTAAATCCATAACATGTATATAATCTCTGATACAACTACCATCCTTTGTTGGATAATCTTCTCCATAAATCATAATCTTTTCCCTCTTACCCAATGCTACCTGCAATATAATAGGAATCAAATGGGTTTCTGGGCTATGATCTTCTCCAATCTTACCACTTTTATGGGCTCCTGCAACATTAAAATATCTTAGGACTATATAGTTAATACCATAAGCCACTTCCCCCCATTTTAAGATTTTTTCAACAGCTAATTTTGTCTCTCCGTAAGGATTGGTGGGAATTGTCTCTTCTTCCTCTTTTATTGGCACTCTTTTGGGTTCCCCATAGGTTGCAGCTGTAGAGGAAAATACTATTTTTTTCACATGATATTTATTCATAGCCTCTAGAAGTCTTAGGGTTCCATATACGTTATTATCATAATACTTAAAGGGTTCCTCCATACTCTCCCCCACTAGAGAAAATGCTGCAAAATGGATTACTGCTTCTATTTTATTTTCTGCAAACACTTTGTCTAAAAACTCAGTATCTCTTAAATCTCCTATATATAACTTTCCTCCTAGTACAGCTTCTTTGTGACCTTTTTCTAAATGATCTATAATAACAACTTCTTCATTTTTTTCCAAAAGAGCAGCCACTGTATGGCTTCCTATATATCCAGCTCCTCCACACACTAATATTGCCATGGTATCATCCTTTCTCTATTCACTCCCATGAGTGTATTCATTTCGACAAGTCGAAAGACTAGAAATCATCAAAAATTTTTCTATACACTATTATAACCCTATCATAAAAAATCACAAGTGCTTTTCCTTTGCTGAAGACAGCAAATGCCACTTTTAGTAAATATACCCTTAGCGTTAAGTTAAACTATAATTTCCCATACTGAGGGAAGCAAAGAGGGGTCGAAGGATCTTAGCATTAGCAAAATAACATTTGGAGAGAATTTTGGTAATAACTGTATTAGGTTACCGCCTATGATAAATATATAAGATAAAAAAACATCTTCTATTGTAACATTGCAATAAAAGATGTTTTTTTATCTTTTTTAACGAATAAAGTTCATAAAAGATTTTTTTTCTATTTCTGGCGCTTGAATAGATTCCTTTCCATGTTCAACTAACTTTAAAAGCCACGCCATATTTTTCCCTAGGATTCTCATAATTTGTACCCCTTCTTCATCCTGTAATGCCTCTCCTGGTCTAGTACCGTGAATAACATTCCAATAGTTTGAAGTGGGGATCAACATTTCTGAATAATTGATATAGTTGTTTAGTTGATCAAAGGTTGGGAGACCACCAGAACGTCTTACAGCAACAACAGATGCTCCCACCTTATGTCTTAGCATTCCTTTATTACCACTTGTAACATAAAAAGCCCTGTCTAAAAAAGACTTCATGGTTGCTGCTAATGATGAATAGTGAACAGGTGAACCTAAAATGATACCTTCTGCCTCCTTCATCTTTTGAATCCATGTATTCACCTCATCCCCTGGAAGAACACATTTTTCGTCTCTGTTCCTCATACATTGATTACAGGCCATACATCCTCTTATTTCCTTACCGCCAACATGAATTATTTCTACTTCTATGCCTTCTTTTTCTAGTTCATCCGTTACTATTTTTATAGCATGGTAAGTATTTCCTTCCTTATTAGGACTTCCATTAAAAGCTACTACCTTCATTTTTTTCCCTCCTATAGCTTCTTCCCTCTTTTAGTTTAGAGTATATAACATATTTACCCAATAGACAAGTATATAGACATGTGAACCAAAAACAAAATGAACTCGTTTCAACAAGCTGAAACATCGGTGAATCAGAGTCTACTACACCTTACTTAAAAGTCCCGCCTACGCTGACACTTTATTTTTTTCTCAGTTTTTTCTTCTTATAGATCCATTTTGGTAAATAAGAAATTATGACAAGTACCACAGCAGCAACCCCCATATAAATTGCAGTTTTCTTCGCATCTCCCTGCCCCTTGCCTACTGTGTTGACAGCAATGATCCATGCTGCTGTTCCAGGGATAATACAAAGTAGAGATACAATAGCATAAGTTGTAAAAGAAATTGCTGTCAGCCCATAAGCATAGTTTTGCAGCCAATGAGGTATGATTGGTATCATACGGGTCAAAACCAAAATACGCCATCCCTCCTGTTTGACACCCTCATCAATTTCATGGAAAGCCTTACTTTTTTTTAATCGTCTTTCAAGCCTCTCTCTCCCTATGTACCTTGCCACCATAAATGCTATAGAGGCACCTAGTAAATCCCCTACAGAAGCATATATAATCCCTGGAACAGTCCCATAGGTAATTCCCCCTAAAAGTGCAAAGGGTAGACTGGGTAAGAGCAACATCGTTCCCAAAGTAAAAGTTAAGAGATAAAGAAGTACACCTAAAAAACCTAAGCGCCGGATTCTACCTGTAAATCTTCTAAAATATTCGATGGATATGACTTCCCATATTTTGTATTTCCATAGCATCCACACTATTAGGCCTATTACTACTACAGCAAATAGAAGAAGAATCTTTTTATTTAACTGCCTTTTTCCCATCACTTATCTCCAACTCTCATTTTAAAAATATCTGAATATCACCAACATACTTTTCTTTTTCTTTTATAATCTCTGTTAATGCATTATAGGCATGTGAGTCCATGTCTTTCAACCTCCGCACCAGCAGCCCTTGTATGCTAATAGTCAAAGCAAGTTTTTCTTTTTCAAGATTGAAAAAGAATCTTAGCAAATCTTTTACATCCACAATATTTTCAGGGTATGAATAGATAAATTTAGAAATTAGATTTGACACTTTATCATAAATATCGAAATCTATTTCCTCTAGATTTTTTTTTGCTGCCTGCTCTCTTAACTTCTTATAAATTACTATATGTTTATTTTGTTCTTTTTCAAAAACCCTTAAAACTAGTTTTGTCTTTACATCTATACTGTCTTTAGCCCCTATGGCTGCGTACATATTATGACCATTTTCTTCTACTTTAATCAATTTATCCAGTACATCAATAATCGTATATCCCATTCAACTTCTCCCTCACGTTTTACATAGGTTAAAATTCATATTTATATATATCTATAAATTCCCTCAAACATTCCTTAGAATAATTTTCTCATAGATTTACTAAATGTATAGTAATTTTTCAAAATACATGTCATTTAAAATATTTTAATGAGAACTACACTTTAGAGACTATATGTAAAAAATCGCTTATATAGTAAAAGAGACTATGTGATTTTTTACCCATAATCTCTTTTACTTATAATCTTTTCTTAATAATTATTTTAATATATATTTAAGTTGCAATAAAACTTTTACAACTCAGTGTGAGATAGCGGATGTAACATATTTATTACAACTTACATAAAAGCATAATAATTTTTTTATTTCTGTTGATATTATTCTATTACTATAACAGCACCATTTTCGTTATCCATCCAATTATAGAGGAATTCCGCATGGCTGGTGAAGTTACGGACACACATATTGGAGCGTGGGGATGTACCTATGGTATGAAGATATTCTATAAGCCCCGGGTCTATCTTCTCACCATCTTCTTCCTCATATGCCACTGGAACACCATGAATATAAGCTCCACCAGTAAACCTTATAGCAAAGGGGGCATAACCCGCAATTTCCTGTGTACCACTTTGCAAATACTCAAATCGTTCCCTTTTTGCAATAGCCTTATAGCTGCCGAGGGTAGTCTCAAAAGAGAAATCTCCTGGAATTCCCGTAGTAGCTAAAGTATATGAAATAAGGTTTAGACCGTTTTCATCAACTTCAAAAGAAGCTTGATTTTGCTGATCTCTATCTACCACAATCACATGATTCAACTGACTTAGTGTGACATCTGGATCGATATATTGTTTAGGAACATAGTAATTTCCATCAAAAGTAGGAGCATGAATATGATAGAAATCCTCTGTTTCATCTAGAATTCGTACCAACATTCCATCTGGGATATATCGAAATTCAGCCTCCACATTTGCCTCTTCATATGCAGGGGCACTGTGATAAACTCTATACCCATGCTCATCTACTGCAGCATCCCCCTCTTGAGGAGGTGTGCCATTCTCATTCTTATAATTACTGATAAAGTGTAGTTCTCCTTCAGCGATTTGCTGTCTTAGCTGGTTTACAGCCTCCTCCATTTTATCAAATTGGAAGGTCCTAGGGGTACCAGTTGTTGAGTGAAGGTAGCCCTCAGCTACTTGATTATCATTTTCTAATGCCACCCTGTACCATATGTTTGAGCCCTCTATCTCTTCTCCTTCAGCCCGCTGAAGCAGTGACACCTTATCTAGACTCTCTACCTGAGCAATGACTGCCGCTTCAGGTAGAGGACTTTCTCTGACTTCGGCTCCATCCTCTGTTGTTATGAGAAAATAGTCAAAAGAGAGATTATACGCAAGATACTGAACCGCATCAGTGATTGTTTCTGGTAAGAAGGTATCATATTGATGAAGTACAGTATTGGTACTCTTTTCTCCTATATTTTCTAGCACCTGTTCCTTCTGTTCTTGACTAAGACTAGATATCCCGCTTTCTTCTCCATCATGTGTGTTTTCAGTAATTCTTAAATCATCTTCAAGATCAAAACCATTTATATTCTCCTCTATGTTTTCTCGGTCAGTTTTGGCTAGCTTGTCTTCTCTAGGTGCTTCAGATGAGGGTGCTGGTTGTTGCTGCTGTTGCTGTTGCTGTGGAGTGGGTGTTTCGTTGGGAGGTACACTTCTCCGATAAGTACAACTTGATGCCGTAGCCATAATCACTACCATTAATATTAGCATAATTTTTTTATACATAAGCATCCCCTATCTAATACTTTATTTGATATTCATTATATATTTTTCTCAAAGGATATCAGTATTATGCATAAAGTAAAAGTAGGTATTGGAGAAGAAATTTTATACTAAAAACACCTAGCTAAGTGCTAGGTGGGAGAGTGGCAAAATAATCTCATCTAGTCTGATTCTAGTAAAGTTAGTGGAACATAATATTTAGCATATCGATGCCCTTTTTTATCTATAAACCCTCCCGCTTTATCCTTAACCATTACTGTAGCCCGCTTGTTGATCCCATAAATAATACCTTTTACCTTTTTCCCTTGAAGCATAAAGGATGCCTTATCTCCAACGTTCAAACCTAGTTTTTTGCTTGCTATTTCTTTATAAGTTGCTAGCTGATGATAACTCTCAGTATGTCCAAATAAGTTATTAGCGATTACTTTGAACTGTTGTCCTTTGCAGCTTGATTTCTTAAAGTAGATATATTCTATAGCATGACAAATTTCATGCTCAAAAACCAGTTGCAAAGCTTCTAGACTATTTCTAGTATTTATACCACAAACTTTTTTGTTACCTTCTAGAAGATCATATTGCAAAAAGAAATCAACACCAATGCGAATTTCAATTTTTTCTTCTTCCTGCTTCATCTTATGTACGTTCCTAAAATAAAGAATACGACCTGCACTTTTAGTCATTCGTTTGGATAAAGAAAATATAAATGCACCTTGAAAAGTTTTTTCCAGCTCACCTTCTAAAAAAATGCTATCATAGAGATTGAATAATAGTTCTAAATCGGTATTTGCTATTTCCTTAATCCTGCCACTGTTTATATTGGGTGATTTTTTTATAAACAATTCATATACAGTGGTACGCTTTTCTTTAATTATTTTTTCATTTAGCTTTTGCTGCATAAGTGAGAGCATTTTATGTCCTCCAACGATCCGTCTAGTTATGATCAGTTAATGGAATACCAAACCTAGATTAAAACAAAAAAAATCCTCTTTTGCGTATTGGTTTCCTATAAACCTTATTATACCAAATAAAAGAGAATTTTTCTTTCTCTATTTTGTCGTTATCTGTTATTTTTTTACATTTGTTTCGAAATAATTTGATTGAATAATTTGAAAAAAAGCCATTGAATTTTATATTTTTCCATGGTATAATCTTTCACAAGCAAGAAAAGAGGTGGTGTCATGACCAAAGGCCAAGCTGAGGCTAAAATAAGCGAGGCTATCAGTAGGTTCGAAATAGAATTTATGGGGAGAGGACCAAAGCAAATAAAGACCCTCATTATTCAAGATTTAATTATCATTAGACTCCAGGGCTTCCTAAGTCAATCTGAACACAAATTGGCAGAGAGCAGTCAAGGAGTTGAGTTGATAAAAAAGATGAGAACAACTCTTTTTGAAAGTGGAAGGTGCTATTTAGAGACCCTCATTAGAAAAGTTATAGACATAAATATTATAAGTGTGCACTCTGATGTTAGCACCAAAACTGGTGAAAAGATCATAGTAATAACGTTGGAAGATAATTTGGAAAAAAGATTTTAAGGGTATGAAGTACATAAATGAGGAAGACCAAGCGAAGGGTTTTAAAAAAACCAGACGTAGTGTAATCCAATAATTATTAACTTTTTATAAGGTGATAATTATTGGATTTTTTTGTGTCATTTGATTTAAAAAATAAATTATAAGGAAAGTTGAGATGAGGATCATGGAAAATTTAGTTAAGCAAAGTAACCATCCATCAAAACAAAGATGGCTTTATGTATTTTTAGGAATTATAGTCATGATGTGCTTAGGTACTGTCTATTCTTGGAGTGTTTTTAGAATTCCAATCGAAGAATTTTTTAATATAGGGTCTACCCAAAGCGGTCTTCCCTATGCGGTTTCTTTAGTATTCTATGCCTTTTTTATGTTCATCACAGGTAAATATTTAGATAGATATAGCCCTAGATTGGTAATTTTCATAGGTGGACTTCTTGTAGGACTAGGTTGGCTTTTATCGGGATATGCTGAAAATATCTATGTTTTAACCATAACCTATGGCGTTATCATTGGTGCAGGGGTGGGAATCATTTATGGTGCTCCCATGACGGTAGTAGCTAAATGGTTCCCAGAAAAAAAAGGTCTTATTGTAGGTTTTGTGCTGGCAGGGTTTGGTTTATCACCATTTGTCACAGCCCCGGCCGCAAGTTATTTAATAGAGAATTATGGGCTTATGCCCTCTTTTAAAATGCTAGGGATATCCTTTGGTGTCATCATCTCATTGCTTTCCTATCCATTTAAATATCCTTTAGCTTCTGAGGATCAGCCAGTAAAAGCAACATCTACTGCTGTAGTAGATGTAAATAACATAAATACCGCAGAAATGATGAAGGCTGAAAGCTTTAGGAGTTTATATTTTAACTTTATTATAGGCACAATGATTGGGCTCATGTTGATAGGAATGACCGGCAATGTAGGAATTGAACTAGTAGGGTTATCCCCTAATACCATGGCTTTACTAATGGCACTATTTGCAGTTTTCAACGGAATAGGCAGACCTATATTTGGGTGGCTTACTGATAAGTTGTCTCATAAAAAGGCCATGTTGCTTTCTTATGTACTGATCATGATTGCTGCATCACTCATGTTAATGGCTAATAAAGGCAGCTTGGTCTTATATACTATTGCTTTTTCAATATTTTGGTTTAATCTTGGGGGCTGGCTAGCTATTGCTCCTGCTTCAACCCTTTCTCTCTACGGAACGAAACACTACAGTCAAAACTATGGGGTTGTTTTTACCGCCTATGGCATAGGAGCCATTACTGGAGTGTTTGGTTCAGGATTATTGAAGGATGTACTTCAGAGTTATCATTCTATCTTTTATTTTGTAATCCTTTTATGTGTTGTAGGTATACTTTCATCACAAAAATTTGCTTTATCCCACTACAGAAGTCAAGCAGTAGACAAGTAAAGAAACTTATGAAGTTCACGCCTTCAGCTAGAGCTGAAGATCGGGAAATCAGGTGGAGAGTCTATTCCATTTGATTGAGAATCTCACCTAAGCTAATGGTTAAAAGTGGGGGTGATATCAGTCATGTACAGTAATAATCACATCAAGCACCTTGTAGGTTGTTTGTTTTGATAGAATCAGTATTCCTAGAGTGCAGATAGCTGTTACAAACTAGGATGAAATTGAAAGGGGGTTCCAAAAGGAGAGAAAATTTTTGTTTAATATCGCTTTATTTAATTGATCTGTACAAAACAATAGGGGGAGTTATATATGTCTATTAATTTATACCGGGTTCAGGCGGGGCCAGAAGGATATCTTCCACCGGCAGCCGCCTGTATGGGGGTAGAACTACCAGAAAAAGGAGAGGCCTTAGTAGAAGGTACTGTAGTTTTTGAAGAGGAGGCAATGGAAAAAATAGCAGAAAAAATTTTAGCAGCTAAAAATCCTGTTTTTTTCCCCGGACCTCTTATTCTGTGGGCCTGGAAGGAAGGGGTAATTGAAAAAGCCGAAGCAGTGAAGGAATTAGCAGAGACGGCAGGAGCCAGAATTATTCCTATGCCTGACTACCGCCCTAAATACCCTATGATAGATCCTGAAGTAGAAATCAATCCTAATCATCCGAACTTAACTATTTGGCACAATAAAATAGATCTCTGTGTTTTTGTGGGAGTTCATTGTCATTATGCTAATTTAGCTTTAAAGATCATAAGAGGAGGAACTGATTGCTATACAGTTGCTTTATGTGGGGAAATGGGCCACGAGGATGCTATGATCTCTTTGAGAGATGTAAACATCTCAACAATAAAAAAACTTACTGAAATGATCAAAGTAGCTAAGGGGGGACTTAAGTGAAAAGCCAGAGAATTGTCGAACCTGAATACCTATTTTTCAATGCAGATAGAGAGAAAAAATTTATTACTGGTAGTGAGGCTGTAAAGGAAGCTATCAAGAGGGCTAATGTGGATATGGCTGTTTCTTATCCCATCACCCCCCAATCAGAAAGCATGCACTTAGTAGGAGATATTTATGCTGAGGGATACCTTAAAGATTATTTCCGTGGTGAAAACGAGTTTGCTGTAATGTCATCAGTGGCAGGTGCCGCTATGGGAGGCGTACGGGTTTTCACTGCTACAGGGGGACCAGGTACACTTCGAGCCTTCGAGATATTTCCAACATGGGCTGGTGCTAGACTTCCTGTGGTCTGTGCTTTTCTTACCAGAGGTGTGAATTCTCCCCTTACTATCCAGCCGGATACTATTGAAATGTCCTTCCTTTTGGATACAGGAATAATCATGTTGCACGCTGAAACAGCACAGGATCTTTATGATATGATTCTAAAAGCCTTTATTATTGCAGAAAAAACTGATGTACATATTCCAGTAGGGGTTTTTGCTGATGGTTTCTTTGTAACCCATACAAGAGACAGTGTAGAAATAGCACCTGAGGATATTCAACTTCCTCCTTATGATGCCTATAGTGCGCCAGTCCCAGTGATGGATATGGAAAATGTTCCAGTAAGACAAATGCGTGATCCCTTTGTAATGAAAAGTAATTTTATCAGCTATGCCGCTCATGCTTCTTGGCAACAGGAAACAATGGCAGCAATGGAAAGATCTCGAAGATATATTCACAGCTATTTAGGTGGACTGATAGAAGCTGAAAATGAAGAAGCTGATATCCTCATTGTTACTTCTGGAACTGCTGTCTCCCAGAGTCGGGAAGCTATCGCTGCCGCCCGTGAAGAAGGTCTAGATGTTGGTTTAATAAAAATAAAAAGCATCCGTCCCTTCCCTGCTGAAGAAATAAAACAATTAACACAAAATGCAAAGGCTATTATCATTCCCGAATTTAATCGAGTTGGATGGCTATCTAGAGAAATCAAATCAGTGGTGGCTGATTCTGCTAAAGTATACGGTGCTCCTAGAGTATTCGGTGGAATGACTATGCCTATCGAACTAATTCTCGAAGAAATTAGGAGGTATTCAGCATGAATAAAGATTTAATAAAGATTTCTCCCTGTTTTGAAGATATTATGCCTCAAGAATATAAGGAGCTGGTTGAAGAAGGTCCCTTTGGTCAAGGTGTTGGTGTTTCTGATTTGGGGGCTTTCAAAGAATTGATAGAAGAACATCCACTTTGTGCAGGGTGTGGACTAGCACTTTCTCTGCGACTGATTCTAGCCTCACTGCCTAATCCTGAGGACACTATTATAGTAGGCTCCACTGGGTGCAGTGCATTAGCATTTTCACAGGTAGCAGTACACAATATCCATTCACTATTTGGTAATCAAAATGCCGTGGCTTCTGGCTTAAAGCGAGCATTAAAACTTAGATTTCCTGATAAAGTAAAGGATGTAGTGGTCATAGCCGGCGATGGAGCAACAGCTGATATCGGCTTAGACATGGTAATGCACTCTTGGTTCCGTAAAGAAAACATAACGACAATTATGCTGGACAACGAAGCCTATGCCAACACAGGGGGACAGGAGAGTGGTATGTCTGTGGAAGGTGCAGTTCTGAACATGGCTCCTAAAGGGAAAGTTTTTCCTAAAATAGCTTTAACGGAGATTGCACAAAAATCTGGCTGTGCATATGTAGCCACTTGCTCCCCTGCCAAACCTAAACTATTTGAAAAAATGGTGCGGCGAGCCATCCTAGCAGCTAGAGAAACAGGGCCTAGTTATATGCAAATCTTCTGCCCCTGCCCTACTAATTATAAACTTAAATCTCACGATGTTTTAGAAACAATCAAAGCTAGAGAAAAAGATGGAACTTATGTCACCAGTGAATATTTATCGCCTGAGGTAGAGGAACTGTTAAAACGGCTGGAGGAGGAACAGAGTCATGAGTAATAAAATTTCTATCAGAATGTCTGGTTTAGGGGGTCAAGGGGTAGTTACTGCTGCCCATATCCTTGGTTCAGCCGCCACCCAAGATGGCAAAAACAGTACAGTTAACCCGTTTTTTGGTGCTGAAAAAAGATTGGCTCCAGCTGAAAGTTATGTGCGAATATCCTCAGAGCAAATTAATGAGCGGGGAGAAATTCTTTCACCAAATATCATCATGATTTTTCATCCCCATGTAATCACCATGGGTAAATCTTATACCATGCCCTTCTTTGATGGTCTCCAGCCGGGGGGAACTGTGTTGATTAATTCAGATACTCCTTTGAGGTTTAGTCAGGAGGAACAGGAAAAACTGACACAATTAAATGCTAACATCTTTTTTGTTTCTGCCACGCAAATCGCTACTGACATAGGCGGAACTGAGCTGTCTACCAATATGGCCATGTTAGGAGGATTAATGGGTATTGTTGACTTGGTTACTTATGAATCCCTTAGCATAGCTATTCAAGAGAGATTTGGAGGTAGTAACTTTGTAGCTTCTGGAACTACCGCAGCACTTGATGACGTATTGAAGAGTAAATACACAAAAACCGCTCAATTAGTAGAAAAAAACATGAAGGTAATGGAAAGCGCCGCTGCTGCTGTTAAGAAATACGCCTTTAAAAACAGTCTAGATGGAGAAGGGGAAGATAATCATGTATGTTTCAGCTAAGGTAGATAAGGAAAAATGCACTGGGTGCAAGCTATGCATATTTGCCTGCCCCGAACCAAATGTATTTGTCTATACCAAAGAAGATAAAAAAGTTAAAGTAAATGAGAGCCGCTGCAAAGGCTGTGGCCTGTGTGTGACTGTTTGTCGTAAAGAAGCTTTAGAAATCGGCTCTTAAAAACTCACTTGTCTTGGTGCTATCCTCATAAAAATATGCCTCTCTGATTTAGAATGATTTGTTAATTCTAAATCAGAGAGGCGTTTGTTTCTTTGCTTAAGTACATATTTTTTTCTGATATATTCCAAAGAATCAAGTCTTTTTCTATAGCTTCCTCCTCTTAAGAGAAATACGCTGTAAATGGTGTATCAAAAACTTATATTCTATTTTATCGGGTATTTCTACATTCATACCATAATAAATAGCTTGATAATCTCTATTTAACTGTGTGAATAGTTCAGATAAGTCATAACTCTTCCCCTCATGACAAAAGTTTTTTTCTTTTTCAGGGATAGCCTTTGATACTTTTTTCATATACTCCTGAGAGGTTTCTGACTTAGCCTTAGAAAGACCATTTTTTTCTCCCCATCTTAGCACTTGATGATATCGCCAATAGATAGGGTGATGGTAAAAGTAAGGAAAGTACATACACCATTTTAATTTCAAGTGCTTTAAATACGCTTTTATGTTTCTCTTAAAGTTTATCCACCATGATTCTTTGATAATCATCATCTGTCTTGGCTTCATGGCTTTTGGAAGTTGTCGATTGATAAGTGCCCTTGTAAAAAACCAAATAGCAGCTACCGCTAATAGAAGGATGGCCCCTCCTATCATCCACATATATGGTAAAGACACCAGCGGCTCTTCTATAACCTCCGATGGTATTATAGTTTGTTGGGGGGGTGGAGTAGGTATTGTTTCCGTTTCTGAATCAGGGAAAAGACTAAAGAACCAGTTTAAAAAACTGCTAATCTTTAAGGCTATCCATTTTCCTCTTTCCCACACACCTGCTGCCAAAGTATATAGACCTCTGTTTACTGAAGGTAATAATAAGATCAATGAAAAAAGTGGAATACAGATTAACAAAAATCCCACCACACCTGCAAACCATCCTGATTCTCCTACCTTCATTACTTTAACTTTTCCACTACCTTCACCATCTTCAAGGCTTTGTAATGTTAAAATCATCCCTATTAGGCTTCCCCCGATTGCCACTATAAAAAAAAGATGAAAGGTATTATCACGCCAATTGTTTCCAGTAAATACCAGGGCAAAAACAATATAATAAATGATATTTCCTTCAAAACGCCGCAGCATTTCTAAACGTGTAGGTTGTTTTTGAGTCAATCTGGCACTCCGAGCAAAAATAAGGGTAAGCCCTATGCTGACCGCTAGTCCAAATCCCCATGAACCCTCTGGAACTACGGTTTTCCAGTTTTGTACAATCATAAACCCTATAGCCAGAATGTTCCCTAAAAATAAAAACACATGATTTCTGCTCTTTGCCACTAACCTATTAAAAACATATCCCGTTATGCCAGCCACTATAAACCATCTCAAATCAAAAAAGGCAGCTTGTCTCCATTCAACACTGGTAAATAGCACAATTGCATAATAGATCCATATAATTTCACTAAACATCATGATGAAGGATTTACACATGTTTTTAAGATGATGCATATCAGCACTCCCTTCTTGATAAGCCTAGGATGAAAGAAATCTGTTTATGGACTTTGCTACTGTGGCTAATTTTTTAGCATATTCCGTTTCATTTCTATAATAAAAACATACTTCCGTCAGCTTATTTTTGTGTTGTTGATACCACATATAATGCCCTTCAGTAATATGGTTGCAAAAAATATATAAAGGTGCATATAGCTGTCCTCTATGCAGCATTTCGTCTAATGCCCTCATCTTCTCAACACCTACTGTCTGGGTAATTTCAGCTAACTGATCTAAATGAGGGGTTAAATTTGTGCTGGGTAGGATGCTAGGCATCTTTTCTCTATCATTATTAAGGGCATTGCTAACAAAACCAATACTGATTCCTTGTTCCCTATACTTTACAGCGATAGAAGCTATAATAGAGAGAAATTCTTCAAAGGCTTCCCTTTTGTTGGATACATAAGTTTTCAACTCAGTAGGATTTTCGTATGCACTCTCATTAATAACAAAACCTTGAACATCAATATACATCATCAGTTGTTCCATAACAACTGGCTGATAAACATTGGCTTGAAGTTTTCCAGTTCTTGAACTAGCCCTCCAATTAAGTCTTCTCAGTTCATCTCCAGCTTGATATTCCCTAATACCCATGACCAAAAGCGGATCTTCAATAAATCCCCCCTGTTTTCCTTTTACCCCCCATTGTATAGAGGCAGAAAAATTGGGTACATGGACAGCTACTCGTTTGGGATATACATATAGCCTATTATCTAACGAAAATAATTCTTCTGTTTCAGCAAAACGAAATCCATCACCTGAGCGCAATATAACTTCTCCAATGTTATAAACACCTCTTTTAAGCCCTCTACCCTTCAGCGTGCATTTCACTTGTTGAAACCATAGTAACCACAAAAACCGGATGGTATGTGTATCATCTTCCTTATCACCTAAACGAATCCCTTCATCTTTAGGAAAGCTCCATTCCAGCCATATTAAAGGCAACCATTTATCATTGTAAATAGAGGCATGTATTAAAAATTCTTCATCAACAAACAACCTAGTTTTTGAAAGCTGCAAAGTAGGCTTTATATGCATCAGTGACATTTTCTTCCATATAGTAATGATGCTAGATAAAAGTAGCAAAAAAGTGCTGACAATAACTAGTGGAATAAACCTGTACCCTATAGCTATTAACAAAAGGACTACCAGTATCCACATTAAATAGGGCTCAAACAATGTGCTGGTTTCTAAGGTTTTAGGTTGCTCTTCTTTGCTCATAGACGTACTACCTTTTCCTCCACTAAGCTAACTTTTTCCATAATCTCCTCTAGAATATCCTCCGATTGAATATCATTCATATGTGCTTCTGTTTTTAAAATCAAGCGGTGATTCCACACAGGTTTCAGCATTTCTTTTACATCTTCTGGAATAACATAGTTGCGGCCATTCAATAATGCCCACGCTTTCACTGTTTTATATAGAGCTTTACTGGCTCTGGGGCTTACTCCGATGGAAATAAGAGGATGAGTTCGAGTTGTATTGGCTAGCGCTGCAATATATTCTCGTATAGAAGCATGGGTATAGATTTCTTTACATTGCTTTTGCAGCTCTTGAATACTCTGGGGATTAAACCTACTATTTATTTCTTCATAAGGAATCTCATCCCCCACCCATTCAAGCATTTGCTCTTCTTCCTTTTGGGTTGGATATCCTAGCTTTAATTTCATTAAAAATCTATCCAACTGAGCTTCTGGAAGAGCAAATGTTCCTTCCATTTCTATTGGGTTTTGTGTGGCTAGTACCATAAAGGGACTAGACAAAATATGGGTTTTTCCCTCAATAGAAACTTGTCTTTCCTCCATACACTCTAGTAAACTTGATTGAGTCCGAGGCAACGCTCGATTGATTTCATCCACCAGTAATATATTTGTAAAAACAGGCCCCTTTCTTAAGTAGAATTCGTTGGTTTTAGGATTAAATATAGAACCTCCTAAAATATCTGAAGGAAGCAAATCAGGGGTACACTGAATCCGCGAAAACTGGCAGTCTAATCCCTTTGAAAATCCTTTAACCATGGTGGTTTTTCCAGTTCCGGGCAAGTCCTCTAATAAAACATGTCCTTGGCTTAATAATCCAGTTAATATCAGTTTTAACTCTTTCTTTCTTCCAACAATAACCTTAGACATTTCCTTCCATAATTCATCCAGTTGTTGTTTTAACCCATCTGGGATATGATTGTTGGTATTCATTGGATTTCCTCCTAACCGCATCTCTTATATATTCCAGCAAAATTCAATAATTTAAGTCTTATATGATCATAGGGTCTTATATAAGTTTGATTTCTTTAACAAAAAAGCATCTTCCTTTTTGGCAGATGCTTTTTTTTACTTTACTCCGTGCTCTTAATCTTTTTCATAGCATTTACCAAAAATCCACCTTTAAATCTTCTTGCTTCATAGGAAATAATAAATGCTCTCGGTTCGTACTCTTCTATTCGCTGTAGTAGTTCCTCTTCTCTACTCCTCTTTGTAAGAATATCTAGACGATATCGCTTGCTATCCCGACCTTCCCCTTCATATACAGTCACGCCAAAACCTTCAGCTCTTAAGTGATTAATCAGTTCCATGTTTTTTTCCATCAGGTTTACCACAAGACTATTGTACCCGATTGCAAGTTTATTCTCGATGGCCCCTCCAATCAGTATTCCAACACCAAATCCAAGAGCATACACAACCAACGCCGCTGGACCCTGTTGGCCACTAAAGACGAGGGACAAGCCAAAGACATACACTAATGATTCCATAAAGCCAAGAAAAGATGCTATTAAGGTCATATTTTTTACAAGAAATATCGTTCTAAGGGTAAAGATTGGCACATAAACCAACTGTAGTAATAGAATTAAAATAATTTCTCGCATATCGCCACTCCTTTATTCTAATTTCTATGTTCCATGATAACACACCTATGATAAAAATGCTAATCACATACATGTAGAAAACTTTTCCTATAGATGCAGGCATCTATATCCTTCTACAAAACTAAAAATTGTGAAAATATAAAATAAAATCACTTGACATTTTTCAACATTATGAATTATAATTACTCTATTAAACCAATGATGTGGAGATAACGTCGTAATAAGCACCTACAGAGAGCAGGGGATGGTGGAAACCTGCGGAGACGCTGTGCGGCAAATGGACCACTGAGGGCAAGGTGAAAGACTCATTGTAAGGTATATCTTTACAAAGTCTAGTAGCTAAGACGTAGGTTGGCGTTAACAACAGAGAATGTGTTGGCATTTTCATGAGATAAGATTATTGTACTTATTGTATAATAATTCAATTAAGGTGGCATTGCAGATAGTATCTGTCCTTAAGTTAAGGGCAGATTTTTTGTTTTGCAAGAACTTTTTCAACACAACACATCTCTCACTGGCACTATATTTTTTATAATTCTATTAAAAAAGGAGAGAAAAAGTTATGAAAAAGATTTTATCATTTTTACTTGCTATGATTATGATGTTAGGTGTATTAACTGCTTGTTCAAACAGCACAGATTCTTCTGGAACAGAAGATGCTGCTGCAACAAAGACCTTCAAAATCGGTGTTATCCAACCTATGGATCATCCTTCCTTAAATCAAATCCGAGAGACCATTATTTCAGAATTAGAGGCACTTTCCTCAAATGATGGAATTAAAATTGAAATTGATTTTAAAAATGCCAATGGAGATATAAGTTTATTGCCTTCTATTATACAAAATATGTTAGGTAGCGGTGTTGACATGCTTGTTCCAATTGGTACCAGTACTGCTCAAGCTGCTAAGGCCTCTGCCACCACTGTTCCTATTGTATTTTCTGCAGTTAGCAGTCCCATAGAAGCTGGTCTTGTTACTTCCTTTGAAGCAACAACAGAAAATATTACTGGTGTTTCAAACGCAATTGCTATTGAAGATATCTTTCAGCTAGCAAGTGAGCTCACCCCAGATGTAAAAGTGTTTGGTTTTATCTATAATAGCAGCGAAATAAACTCTGCAACCGGCATCAATAGAGCAAAGGCTTATTGTGATGAACATGGTATAGCGTATAAAGAAGCTACCATCACAGGTACTGCTGATCTACAACAGGCTGCAGCCTCCTTAGTGGGGTCAGTGGATGCCTTCTTCACACCAAATGATAACACGGTTGCTTCTGCAATGCCGACTTATCTTCAGGTTGCAATGGATGCAAATCTTCCTACTTATGTGGGAGCTGACTCTATGGTTGCTGATGGAGCTTTAGCAACAGTAGGTATCGATTATACTTTACTGGGAAAGCAGACGGTTCTCATGATTTCACGTATTCTTCAGGGTGAAACCATTGAAGAAAACCATGTTGAGCAGATTGCTGAATATGCTAAAATGATTAATATCAATACAGCCGAGAACTTAGATATCACCATCCCCGATGAATTAATGAAGGAATTTGTTATTATCGGTGAATAATACTTAATTCTTGATTCTTAGAGAGGAAGAAAAATATGACACTATTAATTGGCTCCATACAACTCGGACTATTATATGCCATAATGGCATTGGGAATTTATATAACCTTTCGTATTTTAAATGTACCGGACTTAACTGTTGATGGTAGCTTTTCCCTTGGTATGGCCTGTGCTGCGGTGATTACTGTAGCCGGCTATCCCTTCCTTGCCCTACTGGTTGCCATGATTGCTGGTGCATTGGCTGGGTTTAGCACCGGGCTTTTGCAAACCAAGTTAAGTATACACCCTATTTTATCTGGTATTTTGGTTATGACAGGATTATATACAGTAAACTTAGGGATTATGGGAGGAAGAGCAAACCTATCTGTTGTTGGTAGTGAGACCTTGTTTATGAAGGCAGAGTCTATCATCGTTTCTCAAAATGGTTTGGGAAGAACGTTTTTGGCTTTGTTGGCATGTATCGTCATCATAGGGATTCTGTCTATTGTCTTTAAAACAAGATTTGGGCTGACCATCCGAGCCACTGGAGACAATGAGGAAATGGTTCGCTCCTCCTCTATCAATGCAAATACTTCAAAGTGTGTTGGATTGGCTATGGGTAATGCCTGTGTTGCTTTATCTGGCGCTTTGATCTGTCAGTATCAAATGTTTTCTGATGTAGGCTCTGGAAGCGGTATGGTGGTCATTGGTCTAGCTTCAGTAATTATTGGAGAAACCTTGTTTGGCAGACGCTCTGTGACCTTTGGTCTGATTTCTTCAGCAGTAGGGTCTATTATCTACAGAATCATCATTGCCTTCGCTCTAAAAATCGATCTTTTCCCTTCCTATGCTTTAAAGTTAGTTTCTGCAGTTATTGTAGCGGTTGCTCTTTCCGTACCTTCTATAAAGGCTAGTATAGAACAAAGTAAAAAGAGAAGGGAGGCTACAAACCGTTTAAGTTAAGAAATGGTTTGGAACAATTATGTTAAACTTAAGGAATGTTAGCAAAACTTTTTATCCTGGAACAGCAAACGAAAAGAAAGCTTTGAACGCATTAGATCTTCATTTGGATTCAGGTGATTTTGTTACCATCATTGGTTCCAATGGCGCTGGAAAATCTACATTATTTAATACCATTGCTGGGGCTTATTATATAGATCATGGCTCCATCACTCTTGACAATAAAAACATCACAGGACTTGCCGACTATAAACGGGCATATGATATCGGAAGACTTATGCAGGACCCAATGAAGGGCACTGCCCCTTCTATGACTATCGAAGAAAACCTAGCCCTTGCCTACACAAGAAAGGCTAAAAAAAGCTTCTTTGCTCTAAATAAAAAAGATTCTTCTTATTTCAGAGAATTGTTAGCCAGCCTAGATTTAGGTTTAGAGGACCGTATGAAAACAAAGGTAGGTCATTTATCAGGAGGTCAAAGACAAGCGGTTACCCTTCTGATGTGTACCATTTCTTCACCTAAACTTTTGCTTTTAGATGAACATACCGCCGCCCTTGACCCGCTGACAGCTCAAAAGATTCTTAAAATCACTACAGATATTGTTGCTGAATCAAAAATAACCACCATGATGATTACCCACGATATACAAGCGGCCCTTTCCCTTGGTAATCGTACCATTATGATGGATGCTGGTGAGATTATTCTAGATATTAAAGGGGAAGAACGAAGAAAAATGACGGTGGAGGAACTGTTAGTCTACTATTCTAAAGAAAGAAAAAAACAGCTGGTGAATGATCGAATGTTGCTGGCTTAAGTAAGAAAAGATTTTAAATATAATTTTCTTACCATCATAAAAACACTCCCTTATTGCACTTATGATATGCTCCAATAGGGGGTGTTTTTATTCTTTTTATCCTTGTTTTTTTAAAAGGCATTAGCCCCTCGTCTCTAAGTGTAGCTCTCCAAGTGTAGAATAGATGGCTTTTTTTCCTCAATTCTCCGATGTTCTAGCTTGTTAGAGGAAGTTTTTTCTACATAAATTTTTTCAAGCCGACTGCCTAGTCTACTGACCAGTTCATTGGTAATGGTTACAGCTTGTCCAGCTACTTCTTCTGCGGTGATTTTTTCTTTGCCTTCTTCCCCTATTATTGTAATTATATCACCTTGTTCTACATTTGGAATGTTGGTAACATCAATGGTCAACTGATCCATACAGATTCTACCTATGATTGGTACCTTTATACCCCTTAGGAGAACATGACCACAAGTAAGATTTCTAGGAATACCATCTGCATAACCAAGGGTGACGGTGGCAATTTTCATTGGAGCATTGACTACAAATTGTCTTCCATAGCCTATAGTTTCAGAAGCTTCAAGGGTTTTTATGATAGAGATTCTAGCTTTAATAGAAAGTACTGGTCGAAGTTTAACCTTTGCTTTTGTTTCATCCCTCTCATTACTCAACAGACCATACAGGGCAATACCCAGTCGTGCATAATCACAGGAGATCTCTGGATAGTTTAATACCCCATAGCTGCTTTGGATATGAAGTTTAAGTGAAGAATAGCCTAATCCCTTTAAGTGGTCTACTACCTTATAAAAGTTTTCAACCTGCTGTCTAGTAAAAACTGCATCCTTCTTCATTTGGCTATCAGCTACACATAAATGCGTATATGCTCCTTCAATAGCCAGGTTCCGCAGTTGAAATATTTTTGTGATTTCATCTATATGACGAAAGTTTTCACCTAAACGATTCATACCAGTATCAATCTTAATATGAACCCGTACTTTTTTTCCATACTGATTCAAAACAGTAGCATAATGATAGTCTACAACCGTTTGAGTTAGATCATACTTTACCACCCTGCCAACTTCTTCTGGATAAGTATAACCTAAAATCAAAATACATCCCTTTATACCACTTTTTCTAAGACGAATTCCTTCCTCCAATGATGCCACTGCAAAGGCATTGGCCCCCATCTTCTGTAATTCGTAAGCAATTTGAAGATCTCCATGCCCATAAGCATCGGCTTTAACCACCGCCATGACTTGACATCCTTTAGGCAGCAACTCTTTTAACTGTAAAAAATTATGCTTTAAATTTGATAAATCAATTTCTAACCAAGCTCTTCCCTTTTGATCCGAACTTTTTTTCTCTTTATTCCATATAAAGTTGACGATTATAGAAATAAAAACCGACAAAAATGCAACCCCTATAAAGTGTAATATACTGTTCTCTACGAAAAAAGCCTCTGTTTTTGTTAACCTAGCGAAGCCTCTAATCAAAACAATACACCATGGGTGGATCACATAAATTAACATAGCAATCCTACGCAGTGACTTCTGGCTTCTACCTTTCCACAGAAGAAGCATTTGAAAAAGAAAATACATAGAGGGCAGCAAAGCTATATACATACTATCATGTCTAGGGGCTGAAAAGTGGTGTAACAATAAGCCTTCTACGATTAAAACTGATAAAGACAGCAAAAGCCCCACCATACTGGTTTTAAAGGAATGTCTCTGAGGAGTTTTGGAGAATAATGCTCCTAAAAACAAATAAATAGGAGAAAAAAACAAACCATTCCTTGTATAGTCAAAGAAAAAAAACAAAATGTCATAGAAACTTCTTAAAAGAGGAATTTCATTAGCTATGCCATAGTAACTGTCACCAAACACACCTATCAAGTAAAGTAACAGTGCTACAATTATTGCAGTGTGTATTTTACAGTGCTTTAATAAAAGAAGAAACACCCCCGCCCCTATGATAATAGCAGGAAAATACCACAGATGATAAAAAGTTCCGTTAAAAAAAATATTCCTCAAAATAGAAGCCCCTACATATTTTCCGCTAAAGTGTCCTGCATAAAGATTCAAAGGTAGATATAATAAAATTGACACACTGTAAAGCTTGGCTATTTTTAGCGAGAAGTTTTTATAGGAAAAACTTCCTTCATCATAAGAGGAAAAAACAAAGAATCCTGTTGTCATAAAGAAAAAAGGAACAGCAACCCGCCCTATTATCCTTGTTAAAATCAAATCCGCCCCTGTGTTTACAGATAATAAAGGAAAGGTATGAATAGCAATTACTAAAATAGCTGCAATAAAACGAAAATAATCAATTCCTTTATACGCTTTGTCTTTCATAATTTTCACCCCATACAGTAATAATTCCACCATCTACGTTATTACCGGATATCTGCCACATACCATTAGGCTCTTGAATCGCAACAGAATTTCCCTCTATAAGATTTACATAAGATACCTGAATTTCTCGTCCTTTTTCCTGAAATAATAATGGATTTTTGTTATAAATATGATTTCTAAGAAGGTCTATATATTCCTCCAAAGTAAGCTTCAAGTTCTCTATGATTTTAGAATGAGGATAACCCACATATCGAAAATGCCATGGTTCTTGTCCAATACCTGTAATCCTTTCTTTTCCTTTTTGATATCGCTCAATAAAACCAAAGTCTGCTGCCCTCTCTCTAAATTTCTGGCAGATTCCGTGGTAAGGAAAATCAGGACAAATGAAGTCAATATCCTGTTTTTTTTCTGCTACATCTATAGCAAATCCTGTCTGATGCTCACTGCAATTAGGTAATGCTACATACTTGAGGGTAAATGCTTCACCATTTTCCCTCATGGAATTTTGAAAGATTTCTTGCTGCTCCTGTAAAGAACGATAGCCGCTGATGGGAACAATACTGTCTTCAGCTTTGCAGGCCTTAATTAATTGAGATAACATGACAGCAGAGCGTACTTCTAAAAAAATATCTTCGCAGACTTCATCTACAGGGACAAATCGATGATTCTTGATGATCTCCTTCTGATAAATAGGATATTGTTGATTTACAAGGATAAGATGTCCTTTATATATATTTTTTCTAGTAAGTTCTATTTTTTTCATCTTCTGTCACCAATCCTATCAATTGATCTATTGTTTCTTCGAAGGCAAGTCCTGTGTGAGAAAGCATGCTGGGATACCTACTATGGGAGGTAAATCCAGGAATTGTGTTGATTTCATTAAAAAAGATTTCCCCCTTAGGGGTTAAGAACATGTCCACCCTGGCAAGTCCCCTACATTCTAGAGCACGATATAGGATTGCTGCCGTCTCCTTCATTTCCTTTGCTTTTTCAGAAGTAATTCTTGCAGGTATATGAATTTTTGAGGTTTCTAAAGTGTATTTTTCTTTATGATCAAAAAACCCTTTTTGAAGTTCAATTTCATCTAATGCCCCCATAATTAACTCTTCATTTCCTAAGACAGCACATCCCACTTCAAAACCTTCCACCGCCTCCTCAATAACTACCTTATCATCATGAATAAAGGCCAGCTGAAGGGCATCTATTAACTGATTTTTGTTGTCAATTTTTGTAATACCAAAAGAAGATCCTGCCTTTGAAGGTTTTACAAAAAGAGGATATTTCAGCGTCTCTGTTTCCTTTAGCTTCTGCTGAAAGTCGTCATATTTTCTAACGATAACAAAGGGAGCTACCTTCACCCCAGCCCCCTGTGCCACTAAATGGGCAAGGTCTTTGTCCATACAAAGAGCAGAAGAAAGGGTGTTGCATCCTACAAAAGGGATACCTGCTAACTCTAGTAATCCTTGCAGAGTACCGTCTTCACCATTTTTTCCATGTATTATAGGAAACACTACATCCACATGCTCCTGTTTTACCTTATCACCGTAGAACTCTATAATGCCTTGTACTTCTCTACTTGGAGAAATCATAGCTGAAACGCAACTTTCATCAGTAAACCATGTATCATTTTTGATTTTATCTAAGCTCCCTCTATAACGAAGCCATGTCCCTTCTCTGGTAATTCCAATCAAAACCCCTTCGTATTTCTCTTTATTTAAGTGACTAATCAATGCATAAGCCGATTGTAGAGATACTGAATATTCTGTAGAACATCCTCCAAATAAAATTGCTACTTTTTTCTTCATTGTATTTCCTCCCCTTATTTAATAAGTATTTTCTAGCTACTTTATAGCTTGTTTGAAATAAAAAAACACCATCTATCTCGATAATCCTATTTTATCGAAATAAATGATGCTCTTTATCTGTTTTTACTTATAAAAGTCTTTAGATTTTCTAATGAATTTCTTACGATTTTCTTACGAAGGATTAGGGAGGGAAATCTCAAAGAGGATCCTTTCATTCTCACTGGAGGCTGTAATTTTTCCTCCATGGAGTTCAATAATCTCCTTGGCTATGGCCAGCCCTAAACCTGATCCGCCATTTTCAGTGGTTCTAGCAGCGTCTAACCGATAGAATTGTTCAAATATGTGATTTAGCTTATGTGCAGGAATAGTATCTCCCTGATTGCAGAAACTTAAGATAATTTCTTGATCTCTTTGAACTGCTGTTATTTGAATTTCGGTGTTTGGATAGCTATAGCTGATGGCATTTCGAATCAAGTTATCGAAGACTCTTTCTAGTTTTTTTACATCACCTCGAAGAAAAATATCCTTTTCTACCCGCAGGGAACAGTTTAAAGCTTTTGGCTTCAACAAAGGCTCAAATTCATAGGCAATTTGTTCTAACATCCTGGTTAAATTAAATTTAGTAGACTCTAAAGTTAAGTCCTTCAAATTAAATCTAGTGATTTCAAAAAACTCGTTGATAAGAGCCTCCAACCTCTGGGATTTTTCTAAAGAAATGGACAAGTACTTTTCTCTTAATGCCTGAGAGATTTGTCCTTCATCCCGCAATAAGGTCAAATAACCGATGATGGAGGTAAGAGGGGTTTTTAAATCATGGGCTAAGTAAACAACCAGATCATTTTTTCTTTGTTCCGCCTCTTTTGCCAATTGCTGATTTCTCACTATATTATACTTAATTTGATTTAACCTCTCTTCAACATCCTTTAATCCGTTAGGTAATTGAATCAAATCCGTATCATTTTCAAATAAGTCATCGATGGCTTTTGTCATTTTATGTACATATCCTATGGTTTTGTTCCAAAAATATAAGGTAATCAATAAAAACCCTATGCCCCAAACCAATAAAAATAAGTAAAAGCTAAGACGATCCACAATTTGGAAGAAACGGTACCAAAAACCCCAAGGGGAATACCACACAATCACTCGATGTCCCACATAAATGCCTATAAAAAATAACAATGCCAGCCCAACGGTAAACAAAACTACTGTAAGGAAAAATTGTCCTAGTAGCTGAAGGGTTAGCTTAGTTTTAACTCCTGTTGTTTCAGTCTTTTTCAATTTGGTAACCTACCCCCCATACGGTTTTAATGAACTTTGGTTTTCTTGGAGGCTCCTTCATTTTCTCCCTTATTCTCCCAATATGAGCCATAACAGTATTGTTATTGTCTAAGTATTTGTCCCCCCATACTGCTTCAAAAAGCTCCTCAGAAGAAACTACTTTACCTCTGTTTTCACATAAGTACCATAAAATTGAAAATTCAATAGGGGTTAAAGATAGAGGCTCTCCATAAAGACTGCACTTATGGGTATCTTTGTTAATGATCAACCCTGAAAAATCAAATTCATTCATATTTTCAACAGTTTTTGTTTCATTAACATCCAAAGTATTATAACGTGTATACCTTCTTAACTGAGCCTTCACCCTTGCCACCATTTCTAGTGGATTAAAGGGCTTTGTTATATAGTCATCTGCTCCAATGGTAAGCCCTGTAATTTTATCAATATTTTCTACTTTGGCAGTCAACATAATGACAGGATAATGATGCTTTTCCCTGATTTTTTGACAAATAGAAAATCCATCTATATCGGGGAGCATCACATCTAGGATAGCTAAGTCCAATTTCATAGTGTCGATACACTCTATGGCTTTTTTTCCTGTGTAAAATTTACAAACATTGTATCCCTCATTTTTAAGATATAATTCCACCAAATCAGCAATTTCTTTTTCATCATCTACAACTAATATATTTATCTCCATAACTTTACCTCTATTTTTTCTTACTTCTCAGTATTCTTTAAAATTTGTTGCCAAATATCCAGATAAACCTTTTTTGATCCATATTCTTCATAATTAGGTATATTCCCTAATCTCCACAGAGAAATACCTTGCACACCAAACATTTTCCCTAAATCTATTTTTGCTTGTATACTTCGAGCATCCTCATACCATAAAACATTATCAGTTTCATCTCTACTGTCAAAAAAAGTGGCGTAGGGATTTTGATTTTGCTGGGAATAGTTTATTGCTACCCCATCCATAGCAAGTCTTTGCTGTACAGCTTCATAGCTTGGATGGTAAGGGTATTTATTGATCACTTGCCCTTCTTTAAGCTTCCACTGCACTGTATCCAGTGAAAACTGTAGCCATATTTTACTTACATCCTGTACTCCTGTATCTTTATCCGTGATGGACTTCAAAGCATAGTATATTTCACCGATAGGAGATAATGGCGTAAGGGTATACCCCCTCTGCATTTCAGCATCCGTCAATTGCTTTGCATAATAATCATGTGCCATTAGGATTACTTTATCTGCGATATCTCCAATGGTTTTAAAATCATATCCGTCATAATAGGCTTGACCTGCTGGTCTTGCAGGATGCACTGCCACATACAGTAATTTATTGCTTTTATTTAGCTCTTGTTTTAATTCTGTCAGGAAAATATTAAAAGATTCCTTTACTATTTCACCCCTCATGCTTTCGAAATCAATAACAACCCCATCAAAAGAAACCGTAAGATCATCTACTGTTGTAGCATTAACTTGTCCAACAATAGCATCAATTACTGGTTTGCGGACTTCTGGCTTTGTTACTATATACTCAATCAAAGGAATATTTGTCTTAGTGTCGGTATTAAATATAGTGTGATTTTCTGCAAAGACCATTAGCTGTGTAGAAACATTATTCTCCTTAGCTAAAGTTAAAGGTTGTGAAAATCCAGCAGGAATCCCAAACTCGTTATTATTGTCTCTTGTGGTATTGAGCAGAACTTGATTATTCTCAGGATCATACTCCAAACGACTCCATCCAAACCCTACAGAATTAAGGGCCTGAAACATGTCTATCTGATTGGCAGAACGTACAGCGTAAAAAGCATGTAATTCATTGATTGGTTGCTTCAATCTTTCATACATTTTCATCATCATTACTGCTGCTTCTTCTCTTCTTGCTGTGTCGTAGGGCTTAAATAAGTTGTTCCCTACGCCATTGATGATTTGAAAATCTCTTGCAATAGTTATGTATCCTACATTTTCTGAAACATCATCAAAGGGGCTTCCAAGATAGGTTAACTGCTTAGCAAGACTGTCATAACCTAGGGCTCGTACAATCATAACTGCCATTTCCTCACGGGTAATAGCTTCCTCTGCCCTAAACTTGTCAGTATCCTTTAAAACCACACCTCGCTGTAATGCTGTTTCTATAGGTCCATAATACCACTTGGTTGTGTCCCTATTATCAATAAAACTGCCTTCTTCAGGCTTAATTAAATCCCATTCCATTAGCTTGGCTAAAAAAGTAATAAACTCCCCTCTGCTAATTGTAAGTCCCATACCAAACTGATTCTCACCAATTCCATTGGTAATCTTCATTAATCTTAGATCATGTATCGCCTTACTTGCCCAATGATTTTCAGGAACGTCCCTAAAAATTTCTGTTGTACCTTCATTTGCAAAGGCTAAACTAGATAATAGCATGGCTGATATTAAAATTAAAACAGTTATTTTTTTAACTTGATACATAGTGATCCCCCTTCTCTTATTCGTTTTATCTCCATATCATGGGCGTTAACTTAAGCTAATTACTTCCAAAATTCCGCTTAATTTATCATCCTGAGCATAGCGAAGGATCTTGAAGTACCCAACAACTTTTTAGATTATAAGATCCTTCGACTCCGCTTTGCTCCCCTCAGGATGACAAATTATAGGTTAAGTTAACGCTAATGGTCTCCATATATCTCCATAATATGTAAGTATTTACTTATACCTTACATGGACAGGTTTTGATTGTCAAGAACAAATCAACAAAGCCTTTTAACGAGGTTGAATCTTTAAGCTAAGAAAACAACGAGTCCCTTATCTTTTTCAGCTAGGGAACCCGTTGTTTCTGATAAATGCTATCCTTATTCTTCAATAAAGAAAATTCACTGAAAAAACTTATCTTAAATAATATTTAAGAATATTTTTTCTGCTGATCATACCAATCACCTTCGAATCTCTTACCACAGGAATGGTTTTAATTCCTTTATTAATAATAATATCTATTATTTTTTCTAGAGGTGTATCTTCTTTTACTGTCACTAGTTTCGTTGTCATAACATCCTTTATTTTAATACTTTTAAACCTATCTAAATCTGTATTTAGAGCTCTTGTATCAATTTGAACGTCTAATTCTGTGTAGGCATAGTGTACTGATGCATTTAATTTTTTATCTACATACACCAGATCTGTCTCCGTTACGATTCCTACCAAAAGGCCTTCGCTATTAAGAACATGTATACAATTTGCTTCACTAGACACTAATATTTCTATTGCCTCATAAGTACTACTATCCTCACTTATACAAATAATATCCTTTATCATTATATGCTTTGCCACTAATGCCATATGATCCCCCCTAACTTAGCATCTGTTTTCTATTTGAAAATTTCCTATACTATATATACCACTTTCTTTTAGAAATAATCATTTGACTTAATACACAAATTACTGGATTTGAAAGTCTCCTATATCTATATAACCTTCTGTGGATTCCTTTCTCTCTTATGCGGATTTTGCCTCCCTCATCATTTCTTTAGAAGGTATCTGCATCTTTTTTCTCATCATAAAAAACAGTGTTAAAGAAAGAAATGTAGTAGCAAAGTCTGCTGCCGGCAAAGCAAAAATAAAACCATTAAACCCCCATAGTGAACTAAAAATAACTAATGCAGGAATGTAAAATAACCCCTGTCTCCCAAGAGATATGATTAAGGATTCTACTGTTCTGCCAAGGGATTGAAACATAATCATAAGTACCATTTGCACCCCCAGTAAAGGCATAGACACTACTAGGACTCTTAAGATTTTTACCCCCAGTTCTATCACTACAGCATCATTGATAAATATTTTAATCCAAGTCTCAGAAAATGCTACAAATATCCCAGCAAAACCAGTACACATAATCGTCCCGACGATAATAGCCCTTTTTATCGTCTCCAGCAGACGGTCATATTTCTTAGCACCATAACTATAACCCATGAGAGGTTGACATCCCTGAGCTAGCCCTATACATAGCATTACTGCTGTACTAGCAATCCGCATAACCACCCCATTGGCCGCTACAACATCATCACTAAAACCAGCTGCAAAAATGTTTGCTACTGCCATACCGATGCTCATTAGAATCATTCCAATAGAAGCGGGAATACCAATCTTAAATATTTCTGCAAATATATGCCTATCAAAGGTAAAATGTTTATAGGAAATAGATATAATACCTTTTTTCTTTAAGTAAAAAATAATATAGTATGTGAATCCAACAATATTACCGATGGTGGTTGCTACAGCTGCTCCCGCAACCCCCATATTTAATACTAAAATAAAAATTGGATCTAGCAGGATATTTAACATAGAACCTGCCATCATACCAATCATGGATTCCTTTGTAGCACCTTCTGATCGCAATAATCCTCCCATTGCCATCTGCATACCAATAAAGGGGCTTCCCAGCATCATGATCATCAAATAGCTTTTGCCATAACCTATGGTATTTTCACTGGCCCCACAAAACATTAATATAGGCTCAATAAACAAAAGGCCTATGATAGATACCATAGTACAAACTGCCAAAGCAGACCAAAAGGAAATTGCTCCTGCTTGACTAGCATTTTCTTTTTCTCCTTTTCCTAGTAACCTAGATATTAAGGAGGCTCCTCCTATGGCAAATATATTACCAAATGCCTGTATAATCATGAAAATAGGCATGGATATAGAGATGGCAGCTACCATATTGGGATCATTTAATTTCCCGATAAAAAAAGTATCTGTCATGTTATAAATCACTTGAATCAACATAGCCACCATGGTGGGAAGTGCTAAGGCCCATATGGCTTTCTTTACAGGCATAGACTCTAAAATCATTGTTCTATCTTCCTTCGCAGTCATTGTTTTTGCTTCCTTCAAATGAAATCATTCCTTTCTTTCTTTTAATTTTTTCATAATAGCTTCCATGGTTTCCAAAGCATTTTTAAGGTGATGAATATCTTCCTTTTCTAACTGTGCTACTTTTTTTGAAATATGTTGTTTAAAGTAAGCATCTATTTCTTTTGCCACTTTTTTTCCTTCTTCAGTAAGGAATAAAGCGTTTTTTCTCCTGTCATCACATACGGATGTTCTTTTAATCAGTCCTTTTCCCTCTAAACGATCTGCTACTGTAGTAAAGGATCCCTTTGTAAGCCCTACTTTTTTACTATATTCTGTCATGGGACTACCTTCTTCTCTAAGAAGAGACATGAGGGTTCTTTCTTCGCTAATATTTAATTTTACTAATGTATTTACTTCACTTCCTTCTAATAAAGTTCCGATAAACATCGGTAGTAGACCTGCTAATTCAGCAATTTTTTCTTCAGCAGTAGACATACTCTTCTCTCCTAATATGTTTTAGTTTGAATTCTAACAATTTGAATACTAACATTTTTGGTTATAATTGTCAAGAATGAATTTCTTTTACCCTCTGTGGTGTAGCTGAAAATGATTTTTTCATATTGCTATAAAGCAAAAACATGATAAAAAGACATCAATTGATGTCTTTTTATCATGTAAGATAGTTTTCTTTTTTTTCTAGTATTTTATATCCTATCATAAAAGATATAATGAATAAAATGGATAAATTTAATATGCTTACCGGCATGTCAATAGGAGTGAATATCGCAAACCCATTGTTGAGTATATGCAGAAATATGGATGGATAAAGAGATCCTGTTTTATAGGCTAAATATCCAAAAACCAAACCCAGTAAAAACGTAGGCAGTAACCTAACAAAATCTAAATGCACCACTGCAAAGATCACAGATGTTATAAGAATTGCCCATTTGGGACCAAAGTTTTTTTCTAAAGGTCTAAATGCAAATCCTCTAAACAATATCTCTTCACATATCCCAGGAGTAACTGCTATAAAAAAGAATCTACTTAAGGGGCTTAGAGCATTAAGCTGAGCTTCTAACTCTACTAAAGTAGGGGCTTGTGGTATATAGGGTGTTATAATTATTTGATATATCAGTATTAAGCTAAAGGCTGCTACCCAAAGAAAAACACCACCCAATATCTTTTCTGCAGAAGGTTTTTTAAGTCCTAAGCTTTTCTTTTGTGATGCTTTAAGATACCATATGATTCCTATAGGTATAGCAGCAAATATAACATACTGAATAAACAACGTATTTTCTACTATTCCCAAGGGCTCTGCTAATGCAATACTCATATATATACTTAGTATTACAATTATAGCTAGACTTATAAATATGTCTTCTACCTCTATCAAATCTCTTGCTTTTAATTCTTTTCTTTTTAGCTTAAAGGAGGTTCCTTTACCCATTCCAAATAATAATTTTTCTGTTCCAAACACTTTAAACATAAATGTAAGACTCAATACTGAAAACAAAGTGTTTGTAACAAGGGTAATAGCTAACAAGTTTATACTTACCCCTCCTACAAACACCGATTTTATAAGGAGGGTAGAATTTAGAATAGGAAGGACAGCATAAAAAGAATTTAGCTCTAAACCTGGAGTACTGCCTATATAGGCTGGTATCATAAAAATAAAAACCAGAGGTGTTATATAAGCTCCTGACTCTTTATAGCTATTTGCAAACATGCCCACTCCTATACTTACCCCCGCCCCCATTACTACAAGAGGAAGCAAAGTAAATAACAATGTAATTATAGTAGAAGGTTCTGCTGCTAAATGTAGTATACCTGTGTCTACCATCCTTGGCATAAGTATGAGGAGTACCAATAAGCTTAAAACCATAGCCGCTATACCAAATAATACACAGGCCATTAATTTGGCCACCACCAGTTCTTTCCTTTTTATAGGAACAGAAAATAATGTCTCTAATGTTCCTGATTCCTTTTCTGCTGTGGTTAATTCAATAGCAAAGTTAACTACGGATAGTAAGGCATACAAAGTTAATAAAAGCGGAATGATATTACTTAAAGAATGCTTTAAAAGCTCTTCTTGCTTTGCAATATCCTTCATTTCTAGGTTTATTGGATTTAGTATTGATGCATCTTCATTGGCAAGACTTAATAGTCTTAATTGTTCCGACTCCTTGAAATCTAGTAAATAGTTTTCAATTCTTTCACTGGCTCTTCTTCCGCCGCTTCTTCCAGAATCATATTTGAGTTGAAACTTATGGGTATCGTCCGAATAAATATATTCCAAAGCCAAATCTAAATTTTGATTTCTAATTTCCTTCTCATAATCATCTATATTCGTTATTGTCTCAAGTCTAGCATCCTCTTTTATAAAATCTTTTACTTCACTAGGCATATCTCCTACAAAATAGATTCTGCTTAACGCTTCTTCAGAGCCTCTTGTGGTAATATCTTTCACTTGATTATAACCGTGAAATAATATTGGCACCAATAAGACGGGAAGAATCAATCCTAGCAATACTCTTTTATTTCTTGAAAGTGCAAGAATTTCTTTTTTAAATAAATTTTTTACTACGAAAAAGTTCATACGCCATCTCCTATATTGCGACATTATGGTTGTTTTCTCTATCCTTTTTCCCCTCTGAAAATCACCCAATCTGATTTAAAAAGTCCCTTCATGGTTACAATAGCTATCGCCGATATTGCCAAATTCATCAACAGTGTGATACCTATATTGACTAAGTTGTAATCCCCCAAAAACGCCTCCCTCATCACCAATATAGCATTTGTTATAGGTATAAATAGAGTGAGGGTTGTGATCTCAATGTCTGGAATAAGGGCAAGATAGCAAGGGAACATAAATAAAATCAAAAATACTGAGCCATAGTTCTGGGCTTCTTGATAAGTCTTTGCAAATAGACCTATGCCTATTAAAAAAGCACTAGCCATAATCATTATAGGCAAAAGCATCATAAACAGAAACAAAACTAAGTACACAGATAAAGAAACATTTAGATCTGCAATACTCTTTAACAATACATATAAGAGTGGAAACATGGCTACAATATTCACAAGTCCACTGATCATTCCCACTGTGACACAGGCAAAGAGTTTTCCCATGATGATTTCAAACCTTTTTGCTGGGACGGAAAATATTGTTTCTAGTGTTTCTCTCTCTTTTTCTCCTGCACTTAAATCTGAAGCTATAGTGTAGGTACCAATGATAGAGTAGATGATTAATATAAATGGTACCAGTGTGCCTAGCAGCATGGACAAGATTCTAGCTGAAGCGTCTCCGGTTTCTGACATTTCTATCATTTCGATAGAAACAATATCTTTTATTTTTTTGTCTATATTCCTATGATTAAACTTATCTTCTTTTACTTTTTCTTCATAAGATCTATAGCTTCCTCTAACTCTATTGGCAGCTCTTTCGCTTGCTTCTATTGTTGAATTATAGTTTACTGTATAGCTCTCTATATTATCATTTAGTGTCATAGTAATTATCGCGTGTAAATTTCCTTCATTGATCTGATCCATATCCTCCTCTGAAGATAAACTGACAATCTTTATCTTTTCATCTTCTCTTAGTACTTTTACAAAAGCCTCGTTTACTGTACCTTCTATAGCGATAATACTCATATTTTCATCTAAATTTGACTGCACTATCGTAGAAAAGCCTATAAAAAATATCATGATGACTGGATAAATAAGAATCGGTAAGAATATAGTGAGCAGAGCTTTTTTATCCCTAAATAGAGATTTCATTTCTTTGCTCCATATTAAGTTAATTTTCTGGAAGCTCATATACCCCATCTCTCCTGTCTATATACGTTAAAAATATATCTCTTATATTTGTTTGTCTTGTTTTTTCTTTAAGGTCTTCTATCCTTCCTGTTTCTATTATTTTCCCTTTATGGATCAAAGCAATCCTATCACATAAGGAATCTGCTTCCTCCATATAGTGAGTTGAAAAAATAATCGTCTTCCCTTCTTCCTTTTTCTTTTTAATAAAGTCTATGATGGTTCTGCTGGTAAGAATGTCCAGTCCTAAGGTAGGTTCGTCCAGTATATATATATTTGGATCATGAATCATGCACCTTGCTATAGATGTTTTTTGCACCTGACCGGTGGATAACTTTTCTATTATTCTGTCTTTAAAATCCTGCATTTGCAGACTATATATAATCTCCTCTATTCTTTTTTCCATGACCTTTTTAGGTATATCATAGAATTTTCCAAAAAACTTCATGGTTTCAACTGGTGTTAACTTTTTATAGAGCTTCGTATTACCCGACAAGAAACCAATGGACTTTTTTACTTCCTCCGGCTGTTCTTTTGTATCATAACCATTGACAATAATTTGCCCTGTAGATTGCTGCATAATGGTAGCCATAATTCTAAGGAGAGTAGTTTTACCTGCTCCATTAGGACCTAACAACCCAAATATCTCTCCCTTTTCTATCTGGAAACTAACGTCATCTACTGCATAGAAGTCTCCATGTTTTTTATCATAAAATTTTTTTTTGATATTCATTACTTTTATCATAGGTCATTTTCAACTCCATTTTTCATCACTTTTTTTGCTATAAAATTTCATATAATTGTTTAATTATATACTATTTTATTGTACTAGTTATTGCAAGGATTTTCAACACAAGTTCCATTTTTTTGAAATTACATTCTTTAAAATAAATGGAACTTATTTCAATTTATTTAAATAAAACTATATACCTTTGACATTTGATTTCCGATAAATAAAGTAATAGATACAATTTATGGAAGGAGCGTTTATATGATTATAGAAAGTTCAAATATCCTTATGCATTCTCAACACAAGCGTCAAGAAAGGTACGAAAAAAGCGAGAGTATGACAGCATGGATTGGAAATAGCCCTGCTGGCGATAGTCAAGGTAACTTATTTTCCTCAGATACACTAACTGTATCTGAGGAGGCACTATCCATGTATCAGGAAACATTAGCAGTAAAAAAACAGGCTTTTCAAGAAGATGCATTAGAGATTCCTGATATTCATAAACAAAAAATGCTGTTACTTCAAACATTACTGGAGGCTTTACTTAAAAAAAGATTGCAGTTCTTTATACCTGATTTTGGAAAGATAAAAACAGAAGGTTTTCAGTTTCCTGATATTCCTAATCAACAACAATCTTCCGGCTGGGGAATAGTTTATGATTATCGAGAAAGTTATATTGAAACAGAAAGAATGGAGTTCACTTCATCGGGTATCATACGAACCGCTGACGGTCGAGAAATCAATTTTTCAGTAAATTTAACTATGAGTCGTTCCTTTGCTGAACATCATAGTATTCATTTTCGTGCCGGCGATGCTGTAGTCGTAGATCCCCTTGTTATCAATTTTAATGGTAAGGGCGTAGGGTTATCAGAACAAAAATTCAGCTTTGATTTGACCATGGATGGTAAAATGGAACAAATATCCTACTTAAAACCAGGAAGTGGTTTTTTAGCCATAGATTTGAATGGTGATGGGAAAATTAATGATGGAAGTGAGTTGTTTGGTCCTAGCACAGGAAACGGCTTTCAAGAACTTGCTCAGTATGATGAAGACGGAAACGGGTGGATTGACGAGAATGATTCTATTTATGACAAATTGATGATCTGGACAAAAGATGAAAATGGTTCTGATCAATTATTTGCCTTGGGGGAACTGGGTATAGGAGCCATTTATTTAGGTGGTATACAAACACCGTTTGATATCAAGGACGGACAAAATCAACTGCATGGACAAGTTAGTCGCTCTAGCATTTATGTTAAGGAAAATGCTACTGTTGGTATCATACAGCAGATTGATTTAGCAACTTAGATAATTTAAAAATTCTCTACGTGTCTATTGTCATCTTAAAAGCTTTTATGATTCTACTTTCTTCTTCACTTTGAAATATATTTTCACGATTAATTCTGCTACTCTTTAAATAAGCTTCTATTCTTAAGATTAGAATAATAATAGATGGAAACACTTCTCTACTGGAGGTGTTTCCAATAATGACTTTTATAAAGAACTGTTCTCTTGAAAGTATAAAAAGCAAACTTTTAATACTTTATCTGCTGAATGTAACAGATATCATCTTTACTCTTTTGCTTTTGCGGACTGGCTTGTACATAGAAATTAATGCTTTTATGGCTAGCGTCGTAGAAAGTCCTATCGCTAGTCTTCTACTGAAGATTATATTGCCTGCTGTTCTTCTTATAATGATATATTTCAGAATCCAGAAAGCAACAGCAGAACAACTAAAAAAGTCTAATCTTCTTATCAGTGGAGCCATAGCAGTATATGCTCTAATTAATCTATCCCATCTCCTTTGGTTTGCTATACTTCCCGTTTTGCTAGATAATCCTTTGTTCTTACCTTTGCTAAAAAAACATTGAGAATGTAGGACACCCTATACTCTCAATGTTTTTTCAATTATTTCCTTCTTCATTAAGTATTTTAAATAAAAACATAATTTTACTATATCCAAATTCAGTTTTTAAAAATAAGTCTTTTTCCCATTGTTAAACAATACTAATTCTATTTTATCAGATAAGTCCTTGCTCCTAGCCTGATTATATTAAAAACATTGCTAATATTGTTGTAACAGTTAAACCTATTGCAACAGGAACTAGATTTCTTCTAGCTAGCTCCATAGGTGATACTTCACAGATAGCAGCTACTGCAATAAGACCTGACCAAGGTATAATTGTTCCTCCGCCAATCCATACAGCACTAATTTGACCCAATGCTCCTAGTACTGCTATACTGCCATTTACAGCGATACCAAAGACTCTAGCTAAAGAACCCGATAGAGCAATGCCTGAAAAACCAGAACCATCCAATCCTGTTATTCCTCCAATAATCATCTCCATAATGGCGGTTATGGGTCTATTCATCGATACAACAGAAGCCATATAAGCACCTAAATCAGCTAAAATTCCTTGAGAAGCTTCAGGTAACACATTACTGCCCATCACACTGGCGAAAGAGTCTAAATCACCCATGAAAAAAAAAGCAGCAATAGGAATAATGGGACCAAAAATTTTCATACCGAAAACAAATCCTTCTCGGATAAATTCTGTGATATGACTTAAAGCCCGTTGCTTGTATTCAATAATACATAAAACTACTAGAACAAGAGCTGCTGTCCCTCCAATAAGAGCAGTAGCACCTCCACCCCTAAGTCCTAACGAAAACATAGCTATAATATTGAACAAAAACGCCAATGGCACTAAAATAGCAGCAATTTTAGTAGAAGTTTTTATTGGCTGCTTTTTACTTTTTTCCACAAAAGATTTTTCTATAGGTTTTATGGTGCCATTTTTTATATCCCTTTTCAATAGAATATATGCTGAAACAACTGTAACAACCGACATAACTAAAAATAACGGACCACCCTTAAGCATCACCTCTGTTATATCTACACCTGCTGAATTTGCAGTTAATGCAGGTGCCCCTTGAATAACAAAATCGGTTGATAGAGCAACACCATGGCCAAATAAATTAATCGCTACAGCCGCACCGATGGCAGGTAAACCTACTTTGTAGGCTATAGGTAATAAAACTGCACCAATCAGAGGGGTAGCGGGGGATGGCCAGAAAAACCAAGAAACCAGCAGCATTGTGATGCCAATAAACCAAAAAGCTTGATCAGGGGTTTTTACTAACTTTGTGAAAGGACTCACCATGAGTTCAGTAGCATGCAGCTTATCCAAAAGTTTAGACATTGCGACAATAAGGGATATGATCATAATAATGTTGAGAAGCTCCGTAGCCGAAACAATTAAGGCACGGAAGATAGAAGCCGTTGATCCAGCAATACCTTGTTGAGAAGCTAAGCCTATAAAAAACACGCCTAGTATACATGGAATAGCAATATCCTTTCGCATTAATAAAATACCCAATATCACCAGTACCATAATTACATATATCCAATGCACTAAAGTAAGTTCTATCATATAATCCTCCTCCTTAAAAAGTCTCACTTTTTACATAATATGTAGTAAGACAGAGAAGGTGCAAGATTTTGCAGAAATGAAATAACGTGCTATCATCATAGCTGTATGATGGTAACACGTTATTTCTTAAATGTTTTTTATAAATCTATGTTACTTAAAAGAATACTACCAACTTCTGGACTTACAATGCAATAGGATATATGCTTACCATCTACTTCTCCTGCCATGATAACGTGATCTTTAAAACCGTAGCTAGTCAGTTGGATACTATCTCCCCCCTCTAAAGTTATTCTTATGTTATTCCCCGCCAGCATAAGAATATATGCTCCATTATAGGTTGGGCTTGTATTTAATTGATTAACTATTTCATCTATCTCTTCTGCGGTAAAGGTCTTTATTTCTTCTTGCATCAAACTATATAGTTTCATTTCTTGAATAGAATCAATAGGTATCATTTTTCCCATTTCTTCTAATGACTCACCAATTTCATCTTGAATTATGTCATCACCATCCTGTTGCAGCTCTACCAAGTCCCCTTGGACTTTCTCTATATCACCCTTATGAAATCTGACTACAGCATGTGGATAGGTCAATGCCTGGGTGACAAAGTCTCCTTTGTCTGGATATCTTAATGTAGCGTAAACATAGGCTGTTTTTGGTATTACCTCAGTAATACTATCTATTTGCAGATTATAACCTCCAGTTGGTTTCTCTCCAGCTGCCACTAGGATATACTTCCACTCTCCATCTGTCAGAGAATAAATCCCCTCTGTAGCTAGGTTATCTTGATACCATTTTGATACAAGCTTATTTTCCTCAATGATTTCAGATGCTACTATCTCGAAGTCTATTATCTTTTCAACAGAAGGTATATCCATATTAGCATTAGTTTTAATTTTCATTATACGCAACACACTATCCCATTCCACCTTTGCTCCTAAGCTTTCGGTAACAAACCTGCCAGGAATAAAGGTACGCCCCTCCACAATTTTTGCTGGAACTTCTAATTTTAAGGTTTCTTCCTTGTATGTTCCATTAATATTTTTTACTATCTTTGCAGTATTTTCACCTACAGCTAATTCGATATTTACATCCTCTGTAAGTACTTTGACAATCCTTTCCTCTGGATGCCACTCGACCTTTGCTCCCAACTCCTCCATAACTCCTCGTAAAGGTATTAATGTTCGATTCTCTTGAATAAATGGCTTTACACTTGTTTGTATTTTTCGACCGTTTACTTGAATCTCCACACCTCTATCCTCTATTACCACATTACTTTGATAGGGTAATTGGTCTATCGGTAATGTGACCGCTTGTATCCCTTCAACAACGCTTACTTGTTCTTTTCCAAATAGCTGATAAAGATAATTGGCATTGGTTTCATCATAAGGTAAAATCCCTACCTCAACATAGTTTTCCCTAGGTCCTGTATGGGTTACAGTAAAGCCTGCCTCAGCGATTTCTTCAACATGGGTAACAAAAACATATTGATCAATCTCCTTCTGTTTTTCTAACAGATGACTTTCTATTCCTATTTCTATACTTGGCAGGATTCTATTTGATGCAATATCCCTTGGCATAGCTGAAACAGCACCCGACGAAATCATTGTGCAACACATCCCAATTACAGCAGCCTTTTTAAAATTTGATTTAATCATAAACTTTCCCTCCTCATTTATTTGCTACTATATGATTACATTTGTATGATAATTTTCGTTTTTTTATCTTAACAATACATTCTTAGCTAAAGACTCTACTCCTCCTTTCTGCAATCCTTTAATTATTAGACGTAACTTATATATTATTTGTTCCCCAATATTTATCTGAAAAACAGATATTTAACAAAAAACACTTAGCTACTACATCATGTAGTAGCTAAGTGTTTCAAGAGTTTTTCTTATTCCTTTTTTACTTAAAAAGCAGATTATACAGTACCTGTACTGCTTCTGCCCTTGTAGAAGTGGCCCTAGGCCTTAGGTGTACACCATCCCCTTGAATCATTCCAGTTTCTACAAAGCATTTCATCGCTTCTACTGCATAGTTCGCAATCTCTCCTGTATCATTGAAGTTATCAAGAGATCTACCGCTGCGCATCTCCTCTGGAAGTTGTTCCAACTTGTCTAATACTTTGTAGAGGATAACAAACATATCCTGACGTGTTATTGTTGCTTCAGGTAGATAGAGATTATCCCCTACCCCTGATACAAGTCCAAGTCTTTTTGCTGTTCCAAGGTAGCTGGTATAATACTTATTTCCGGCATCAAGGAAATTATCAGTGATCTGAGCGTCCAGCTCTATACCATAGGATTTCATCACCATAATTAGGAAATCAGCACGGGTCACGTTGTTTTGTGGAGCAAATCTTCCATCCCCCATGCCACTTACTATACCTCTTTCATAGAGACCATCAATAGCCTTAATCGCCCAAGCGTATTGATCCTTCACATCGGAAAAATAGGTGGACTGATCTATACTAATGATAAGCTCTTTACTTTCATTATGAAGTCTGTCAAGGGCAGTAACTACATAGGCTACCTTACTAGGATCATTATTCCCTCTATCTACAAATTCCTGAATATCCTTATTGCTTTTTCTTACAGTTGTTACTAGCTTTGCAGCACTTTCATCAGATTCAACGTCTATTTTACTATTTTTATCTATTCGATAAATTGCATAGTAAGCTGTATTGGGATCTTTATCAACCCATGAAAGCCTTATTCCATTTGAAAGAGCCTCTATCCTGCCCTGAGTAGGACTTTGAGGAGCCTTCCCTCCCTTCCAAGGCATAACAGGAACCAAGGATCTTGTTGACCATAAATCCTCCTTGATCATATTTACTACCTGCTGCTTATTGGGATCATTAAAATTTTGAAATCTAAACATGATGCTGCCCATTACTTCAGGCTTGACAACATTATATTTATGTTGTCGGATAAATTCTTCAACAGCATCATTTCCCAGAAAATATTGATCGGCATTGTCATTTACCTTATAAAGCGCCTGTCCTATATACAGATGTACATTTCTTCCTTTTATAACGTTGGACCACCATTCAGCAACTTCCCCATAGGGAGCACTGGGGTTAGCAAAGGTAAAATAGATCTGTGGAGCGATATAATCGATCAGCTCCTCTTGTACCCATTTTTTCGTGTCTGCAAAGCTTCTATCATAGTTAGGGAGACCAGCACTGGTATTGGAACCACTAGAATGTCCGTCCCTTTTATTGGCCCAGACCGCCGCAGGGCTTATACCAAACTTTACCCAAGGCTTTGTTGTTGTTATTTTATTTGAAAGCTCCTTTACCAACAAATAAGTATTGTTTCTTCTCCAATCTCCTAGATTTGAAAACTGACCTAAGTTATATTTGCTAAAGGTATCTTGATCTTGTAATTCCCCTAAGTAACTTTCGTAATAGAAATAATCGTCAAAGTGCACACCATCGATATCGTAATTATTTACTACCTCCATAACTCTTTTCATTACCCACTCCCTTGCTTCAGGAATACCTGGGTCTACAACAAATCTAGACATGGAGGTCCTAATCCATTCTGGATGTTCCTTGTAAACACTTTTATTTATGTTAAGGGAGGCTATCGTAGAATCACTTGTATTCATTGATATTCTGTAGGGATTAAACCATGCATGAAGTTCAAGGTTTCGTTTATGGGCCTCCTCTATAGCAAAAGCTAAGGGGTCAAAGCCAGGGTCCTTACCAAAGGTTCCTGTAAGATAACGGGACCAAGGTACAATATTAGATTTGTAAAAAGCATCTCCCTCAGCACTCACTTGAAAGAAAACAGCGTTCATATTCATCTCAACTGCTTTGTCCAAGATAGCAATAAACTCTTCCTTACTTTTTTGGATGCGTTGGTTATCGTTTCCTATGTTTCTAGTTTCCACTGATGGCCAGTCCAGATTTACAACAGTAGAAACCCAAGTTCCTCTGAGGTGTCTTTTGGCAGTCGGTGTTTGATTTGGTAAGTATCGGTTGTATGGATCCCATGGGTTTGATGCTGCAAAACCATGGATAGGCAGAGCAGCCACCATCAGCATAATAACAATACAAATACTGATAAGCTTATTTAAGTTACCTTTAATCAACGTTAAGTCCCCCTTTTTAATTATCGATTTACTAAGTTAATAACCTCTAAAAAGCGTTGTCATAAACAGGTTATAACTATCGGTAATTATATCAAAATTTTCCATCCATTTATAGACCTTATAAATTAACAAACCGTGAAAAATTTAGTAGATAAGTTAATTACTGTCTATCTTATCATGAGAAATTATTTTTTTAAAACACTGGTACTGTTTTAAAATCATTTTAATTTTACTACACATTCATTTCATAAGAAGTGTTATTTAATGAAATACCACTATTGACAGATTATCAATAGTGGTATTTGGTTATCATTAGCGTTAACTCAAACCATAACTTCTTATCCTTCGTTACTCCAAGATCCTTCGCTACCCTCAGGGTGACATTAGGAGAGAATTTTGGTAATAACTGTATTAAGTTAACGCCTATGATTTGGTTATTTCATTATTTTTGTAACTTTATTTTGCGTTTACTTATAATCCCTGCACCGATTAGTACACTTCCACCTATAAGATAGAGGGGAGTATTCGATGCCCTAGATTTAGGTGTTCCTTCACTTCTAGTCATAACAACATCAGCTTCAATTCCACCAGAAACTACCGTTGTACTGTACAGTTCAGCTTCTTGCCCCTCAACAATTTGAATCATATCTCTGCCGAATATTTCATAGAGGTATTCGGCATTTTCTTCACTATAGGGTGTAATACCTATTTCAACATAATCATCGAATGGCGCTGTGTGTGTGGCTTTGAAGCCTTTCTGGCTAATTTCTCCATTGTTCTCTTCAAATAAGTACTGATCAACTTCCTTTTGTTTTTCTACTATTTCCTCGGTGATTTCTCTAGGCTCTAAAGCTAGATATGAAATTGAAGCATCAGAAGAATCTACTGGCATCTCAAGCAAATTCTCAACCTGTCTTTCATCCACTTCAACCTGCTCAACCGGCATCTGGTCTGATACTAATGATGGTTGACTCCCATCTCCACTAGCAAAAGCCATGCTAGATGATAATGCCGCAAAGCATATACCTACGACCAGGGTTTTTGTAAATTTTGATTTAATCATAAAATAATTCCTCCTTATTTTGGTTTTACTTTGTATTTAAATGGCTTTATAACTGCAATAGATTTCCTATTCGATTTATTTTACCAAACCTTCCTCCTTTCTTTTCTTCACTTATTAGACGGAGATAACTTCATTTTCGTTCCCTTTTTTTGAAGGCACATCTCCTGGTATAAAAAGCCAAAACACTAACGCCCCCCCTGCTCTAAATTCTTTACATTGTTAAACAAGCCCTCATTCTCTTGTTTGCTAAGATGGAAAAGTATGATTATTTTTAGTAATGTCTGTAGATAATACTAAAAAAAGTGTGGTGATGGAATCATGTCTCCTAGAAGAAAAAGTAAAAGCAAACAATCTTATCCGACATTAAGTGATACTGAAAATACTGAAAGCACCGAGACTGAACTAACCGTTAAAAATTTACATAAAATTCTTGGTAGAAATAAAGATGTTATTTTTAGAGATATCTATATCAATGGAAATCATACGCTTCCCGTTACAGTAGTATTTGTTGATGGCTTAGTAGACTTAGATCAGATGAGTAACTATATTTTTAAGCCTCTCATACTGGACCCTAGGCTAGGTCTCATAAGCAATTTAAAGGATACCGTACAACTTATTGAAGATGAAATCATATACTTTCCCATGAAGGAAAGAAGATTGAAAATTGAAGATGTTGTACAAGATATATTAAATGGCAGTACAGCAATCGTCTTTGATGAAGAAAAGATAGCCATTACTTACTATACACAGGGATTTGAAAAAAGAGGGATTGAGGAACCTACAGGAGAGAATGTCATTAAAGGATCAAAAGATGCCTTTGTTGAAACATTGAGAACC